>NZ_JBGNYC010000046.1:0-35612 GCF_051844275.1 Cellulosimicrobium sp. CpK407 | reverse complement strand
ATCCCAACCGGCAAGACCCGGGGTGGGTGGAGGCCGTCCTCAACCAGCCGCCGCACGGGCGACCCGTTCGAGACGCCGTCGCGCAGGTCGTGGTGGGCGTCGAGCGTCACGAGGCCCGCGGTGGCGAGGTCGTCGCCCCAGGCGCCGAGCGCCGTCGCGACGGTGACGGAGTTGTCGCCGCCCAGCGCGACGAGCAGGCGCGCGCGCTCCAGGGCGGCGCCGACCGTTGCGCGCGTCCGCGCCTCGCCGTCCGCGCCGTCCGGCTCGTCGACGTCGCCGAGGTCCGCGAAGGCGAGGTCCGCGAGGTCGACGGGCCGGGCCCGGCCCGACGCCGCTCCTCGCCCGGTCGCGGCGGCCCCGGTCGTGTCCGCCCCGGTCGCGGCGGCCCCCGTCGCGTCCGGCCCGGTCGTAGCGGCGGGCCGCACGCGGGCGGAGGGCCCGCCGTCGGGCAGGGGGCGGTCGGCGACGAGGGCGGGGCTGAAGCGGCGCAGCGCGTCGCGGACGGCGGCGGGCGTCGCGTGCGCGCCGGTGGGGGAGAGCGACGTGCGCCAGGCCGGGACGCCGAGGATCGCGACGTCGACGTCGTCCTGGCCGAGCGGCGGCCAGCCGCCCGCCCGGGGCCAGGACGGGTCGTGGGACAAGGGCTGCGCGGCGCTGCTCACGCCTCGACCGTAGCAACGCGCGTCGCCGGCCGAGGGTCCGTCAGGACGCGAGGGTCGCGAGGAGCGTCGCGAGCCCCAGCCCGGACTGCCCCAGGGTCCCGGTCCACAGGCGGTGGTCGGAGATCCACAGAACGACCCCGCCGAGCGTCATGAAGCCCGCGGCGTACAGGACGAGGGTCCGGCCCTCGTCCACGAGACCGTTCGCGGCGAGCACGACGCCGAGCACCGTTCCGGCGCCGAGGAACATGTTGTAGAACGCGACGTTGAACGCCCACAGGGTGACCTCGCGCGGCGAGGACCGGGTGCGCAGCAGGAACTGCTGGGCCCAGGGGCGGTGGAAGAAGAAGGCCTCGACGACCCCGACGCCGACGTGCAGCAGGCCGGCGGCGACGGCGAGGACCTGGGCGAGCGTGCTCATGGGAGCTCCTCCCGGTCGTGCGACCCGAACGAGCGGGCGAGGCGGCGTGCCCCGTCACCGTCCAGGTGGGCGAGGGCCGCGGGTCGCCCGGTGAGCAGCAGGAGCAGAGCCGTCATGGACGCGGTCACCTGCTGGCCCTCGCCGCGCTGCCAGGGCACGTCGGCGGCGACGAGGCGGAACCCGGCGAGCCGTCGTCGGGCGTGGAAGGGGAACGAGACGGCCCACACGCGCTCGGCTGCCTCGCGGGCGGCGACGGGCGGGGCGGGGACCTCGATGCCGAGCGCGACGGCGACGTCCTGGGTGTGGACGAGGGCGTCGACGAGCGCGACGTGCGGGGTCGTCCCCGGCGCGAGGCGGCGCGACCCGACGGCCGCACGCAGGGCGTCGAGGATCTCCTCGCGCGGGCGCGTCCCTGCCTCGCGCGTGAGGAGGTCCATCATCCCGTCGAAGCTCGTGCGGCCCCGGAGGAGCGCCCGGGCGAGACCGCGGGCGAGCGCCGCGCGCGAGGAGGTGGGGGCGAGGGTGAGGTGCGCGGCGACGTCGTGCACGCGCCACCCCGCGCACAGGCTGGGGCGCTCCCAGTCGGCAGGACCGAGCCCGCCGACGAGCTCCACGAAGGTGGTCCGCGCGGCCGCGACGGTCGCCCACACGTCGTCCTCCGTCATCCAGTAGTCAGGTGCACTCATCGGAGCGCCTCCAGAACTGATACGATGATCTGACTACTTTAGTCAGTCGCACTGACGATGGCAACCCCCCGACGACCCGACGGAGGCACCGTGAGCGAGCAGGACGAGCTCAACACCGGGCTGCTCCTGTTCATCCCGTACCGCGCGCTCGAGCTCCGGGTGTACACCGCGGTCCGCGAGGCGGGCTTCGACGACGCGACGCCTGCGCAGCTCCGGGTGTTCCAGCGGATCGGGCCGGACGGCACGCGCCTCACCGAGCTCGCGGAGGCGGCCGAGATCACCAAGCAGACGGCGGGGTTCCTCGTCGACCAGCTCGAGGCCGCCGGCTACGTGGAGCGGGTCCCCGACCCCGCCGACGGTCGGGCGCGCCTCGTGCGCGTCGCGCCGCGCGGGGAGGCGGCCTCGCGCGTCGCCGTGGCGGAGCTGGCCCGCGTCGAGGCGGAGTGGACCGCGCACCTCGGGGCGCGCGGCATGGCGTCGCTGCGGCGCCAGCTCGCGCGCCTTCGCGAGATCACCGACCCCTGGGCCTGACGGCGGGTCAGCCCTTGCTCGCGTGCACGACCGCGACCGGGTGCGTCGCGTGGTGCAGCACCTGCTGGCTCACGGAGCCGAGGACCATGCCGCGCAGGTCGCCGCGGCCGCGCGAGCCGACGACGGTCAGCGCGGCCCCCGCCGCGGCCTCCCGGATCGCGACGGACGGCTCGCGGTCCACGACGAACGTCTCGACGAGGACGTCGTCGTGGTCGGCGGTCCGCACGCGCGCGAGCGCGGCCTCGACGGTGCGCGACGCCTCGGCGCGCGCGTCGCGCTCGGCCGACGTGTAGAACGACGGGTTCTCCTCCCACAGCGGCCCCACGGGCAGCCGCCACGCGCACACCGCGACGACGCGCGACCGGGTGCGGGCGGCCTCGTCGAGCGCGAACCGCAGCGCGGCGTCGCCGTGCACGGACCCGTCGACGCCGACCACGACGTCCGTCGTCCGCTCGCTCCGCTCCACGACGGGCGGCACGACGACGACGGGCACGGGCGAGCGTGCGGCGAGCCGCGTCCCGACGGACCCGAAGAACATGGAGCCGACCGAGCCCAGGCCGCGCGACCCCACGACGACGAGGTCGGCGTCCTTGGCCTCGTCCAGGAGCGCCTCCGCGGGCGGGCCGGAGCGCAGCGTGGTGCGGACGGGGACCGTGGGGTCGACGTGCGCGGCGCGCTCCGCGGCGGCCGACAGGATGGGTCCGGCGATCTCGCCGAGCTCCTCGACGCTCGGGTAGTACGCGCCCCCGACGAACGGCGTCGCGACCACCGGCACGTAGGCGACGTGCAGCACGCGCAGCTGCGCGCCGCGGCGGGCCGCCTCGCGCACGGCCCAGTCCAGGGCCTTGCCGCTCGTCGCGCTGCCGTCCACTCCGACCAGCACGACCTGCTGCGTCGATCCGCTCACGGTTCCCACCTCGGTCCCTCGTCCCCTTCGCGGCGGGTCGTGCCCGCCGCCTGCACACCTCCTGGATACCCCCCGAGCCCGGGCGTGCGCACCCTGCGACCGCCCTCGCGCGCGAGGACCCACGGCTCGAGGTGGTGGGACGAAGGTCCCGCACCTGCGGCGTCACCCCCTCGCGCGCGCGAGAATCCGCCCCCGACGGGCTACGTTGAGGGCATGGGCTCTCCCCACCCGATCCGTGTGTTCCTGCTCGACGACCACGAGGTGGTCCGGCGCGGCGTCGCCGCGCTGCTCGAGGCGGCCGGTGACATCACCGTCGTCGGCGAGGCCGGCACCGCCGCCTCCGCGCTCGCACGCATCAAGGCGACGCGGCCCGACGTCGCGATCCTCGACGTGCGCCTGCCCGACGGCTCCGGCGTCGAGGTGTGCCGCGAGGTGCGCTCCGAGCTGCCCGAGGTCGGCTGCCTCATGCTCACGTCGTTCGCCGACGACGAGGCGCTGTTCCAGGCCGTGCTCGCCGGGGCGTCGGGGTACGTCCTCAAGCAGATCCACGGCTCCGACCTCGTCGGCGCGGTCCGCACCGTCGCGGCGGGCGGGTCGTTGCTCGACCCGGCCAGCACGGCGCGCGTGCTCGAGCGCCTGCGCCACGCCGCGGACGAGACCCCCGACCGCCTCGAAGGGTTGTCCCAGCAGGAGCGCCAGATCGTCGCGCTCATCGGCGAGGGGCTGACGAACCGCGAAATCGGCAAGCGCCTCTACCTCGCGGAGAAGACGGTCAAGAACTACGTCTCGCACGTCCTCGCGACGCTCGGCCTGCAGCGGCGCACCCAGGTCGCGGTGCTCGCGACCGAGATGCGCCAGGAGGAGGCGTCGCGCCAGGGCACCCCGGGCGCGGGCGCGCCGGCAGGGGACCGGCAGCACGGTGGCCAGCCCTTCCGTCCCTGAGGGCGGCGCGGGGGCGCGCCCCGCGGGGCCCGAGGGCTCGCCGCCGGACGGTCCGGGGGCCGGCGGCGAGGGTCCGGGCGACCGCGCGGCGTCGGGACCTTCGGCACTCCCGGATCTGACACCGCGGCGCGACGATGTGGAGATGGACACAGTCGAGCGGACCGGGACAGGGGCACCGGTGGGGAGCGGGGGGCTCGCGACGGCCGAGCGCCCGCGCGCCTCGGCAGGGCTCGCGGAGCTCACGCCGGAGGAGAGCTACGCGCTCCTCGCGACCGTCCCCGTGGGCAGGATCGTCTACACCGACCACGCGCTGCCGGCGATCCAGCCGGTGAACTTCGTCCTCGACGGGCCGGACGTCGTGTTCCGCACCGCCGAGGGCTCCAAGCTCGCGGTCGCCGCGAGCCGCGCGGTCGTCGCGTTCGAGGTGGACCAGTTCGACGCGGAGGCCCGCTCCGGCTGGTCCGTCGTGCTCGTCGGCCGCACGTTCGAGGTCACCGAGCCGGTGGAGCGGGCGCGGCTGCTCGCCCTCCCGCTCGTGACGTTCGTGCCGGGCGTGCGCGACCGCGTCATCAAGGTCGTCCCGCGCATCGTCACCGGGCGGCGGATACTGCGCTGACCCTCTGCCGATCCTCGGCCGATTCTCGGCCGACCCGGACCGAGGCGCCCGGGGCCGCGTCAGGCGAGCGGCACCCACCACTCGAGCCGCGTCCCGCCGTCGGGCAGGGCGGTCGCGGTGCTCGACCCGCCCAGAGCCGCAGCGCGCGCCTGCATGTTGCGCAGACCCGAGCGACGCCCGCCGGGCTGGATGCCCACGCCGTCGTCCGTGACGGCCAGGCGCGCCTCGTGCGCGGTCACGGACAGGTGCACGACGACGTGACGCGCCTGCGCGTGCCGGGCCACGTTGGTCAGGGACTCGCCGAGCACGACGACGAGCTGGTCGGCGACCTCGGCGGGCAGGCTCGGACCGCCGTCGGTCACGCCCGCGCCGGACCCCTCGGCCGCGACCTCCACGCTGACCTCCGGCGCGAAGCCGAGCACCGTCGTCGCGGCCTCCGCCTGCGCGCGGAACCTGTCCTCGATCGACGGCGCGTCCGGGTCGGTCGCGGTGTGCAGGGCGAAGATGGTCGAACGGATCTGCCGGATCGTCTCGTCGAGGTCGGAGACGGTCTCCTCGATCCGGGTCCGCGCGTTCGGGTCGGCCACGAGCGGCTGCACGCTCATGAGCGTCATCGCGGACGCGAACAGGCGCTGGATCACGACGTCGTGCAGGTCGCGCGCGATGCGGTCGCGGTCCTCCAGCACGCCCACCTGCTTGGCCCGCCCGTAGAGACGCGCGTTCTCGATCGCGACGCCCGCCGCGGCGGCGAGCGCGATCACCGCCGCCTCGTCGTCCGCCGTGAACTCCTCCGTGAGCTCCTGGCCGTCCGCTCCGGGCGTCCGCTTGTCCGTGAGGTAGAGGTTGCCGAACACCGTCTCGCGCACCCGGACCGGGACGCCGAGGAACGTGTGCATCGGCGGGTGGCCCTCGGGGAAGCCGGCCGAGCGGACGTCGTCGGCGATCTCCGGGACGCGGATGGGCTCCGGGTGGTCGATGAGCTCGCCGAGCAGCCCCTCGCCGTGCGGCCAGTGGTCGATCGCGGCGACCTCGTCGTCCGAGAGGCCCAGCGGGATGAACTGCGCGAGGCGCTCGCGGCCCGAGGCGTCGAGCACGCCCAGCGCCCCGTACCGGGCGCCGGTCAGCTCCATGGCCGCCTCGACGATGCGCCGCAGCACCTGCGGGAGGTCGAGGTCGCTCGTCACGGCCACGACCGCGTCCAGCACACGTTGCCCGGCGGTGGCCGGCAGGTCCGTCGTTCCGCTCACCCGAGCCAGTCTCCCAGACGGGAGGCCCCGGGCAGCACCCCGCCCGACGTCGAGGTGTGACGTGGGCGACACCCCCGCGCTATCGTGCGTCCACATCTCGGGACGTCCGTCGCCGTCCTGCCGGTCGCCCACCGCGGCCTGCCCGGCGCGAGCCGACCGAGGCCGTCGACACAGGGGGCCGAAGGGACGCGGTGCCGCATGCCGACCACCGACCAGAGCGCGACCCCCGCCACGGCGACCGCGCTCGCCGACCTGCGGGCCGCCGTCGGGCACCTGCACCCCGACGACCCCGCCGAGCTCGTCGCGATCGCCGACGACCTGCGCGCCCTCGGTAGTCCCGCCGCGGCCGTGCCGTTCTACGAGTCGGCCGTCGAGCACGGCGTCCCCGGGGCGGTCTACCGCCTGGCCGTCGCGCACCACGAGGCCGGCGACGCCGCCGAGGCGTTCCGCTGCTTCGAGCTCGCGGGGCTCGCGGGCGACGTGCTCGGTGCGTTCATGGCCGCGCAGGTCGCGACCGAGCGGGGGGACCTGCACGCCGCCCGGCGGTGGTACGAGCAGGCGCAGGAGGTCGAGGGCGCCTCCGTGCGGCTCGCGGAGGTGCTCGCCGAGCTGGGGGAGCAGGACGCCGCCGCCGACCTCCTCGTCGCGACGTCGGGCGAGAGCTGGGAGGCCGCCGTCGAGCTGACGCGCAGCGGCGCGCTCACGGGCGACGACGCCGTCGCCCTCCTGGAGGGCTGGGCCGCGGCGGGCGAGGCCCGCGTGGCGGCGGCGCTCGCGGACCTCTACGTCCGCGCGGGCCGCGCGCTCGACGCGGAGGACCTGCTGGAGCAGGCGGCGCTCGCGGGCGAGCCGACCGCGCGCACGAGCCTCGGGGTCCTGCGGCTGCGGGCCGGCCGGGTCGCCGAGGCGATGACCCTGTGGAGCGAGGCCGCCGCCCAGGGCGACCCCCAGGCGGCGGAGCTGCTCGACCGCTTCGGCTGACGCACGGGGACGGGCCGCGCAGGTACGGACAGAGAGGCGCCCGGCGGGCGACCCGCTCCGTCGAGCGTCGGTCGCCCTGCCGGGCGCGAGGGGCGGGACGTGCGGGTGGTCTCCCCACCGCCCGCACGTCCCTCTTCCCCCGGGAGCGACTCCCTGCAGCGACGGCCTCAGAATCGTCGCGCGGTATCGGTCGCCCCGTGGCCCGCCGCACACGGCGGGCGGTCGAACCGTCAGACCAGCCAGGTGTTGCGCTGGACGAACGGGATCTTCTTCCACGTCCTGCCGAGCCCGAGCACGCTGCCCGCCCCGAGGAGGGTGAGCGCGATGATCGTCAGCGACATCGTGATGTGGTCGTCGATGATCGGGTTGGTCACGAGCGGGAGCTCGGCCAGGTACATGAGCAGGAGCAGGAGCGTGCCGCTCACCGCGGCGATCCGCATCCCGATGCCCAGGATCAGGGCGAGCCCGATGCCGAGCAGGCCGACCATGAAGAGCACGTCGATGAACGCGTTCCCCGCGAGGCCGCTGAAGAAGCCCGAGAACGTGCCCTCGAGGTTCGACAGGAAGCCGGTCGTCGGGCTGTTCCCGTTGATCCACGACCGCTCGGCGGGGGTCGCGAACCCGAGCCCGAACGTCTTGTCCAGGAACGCCCAGAGGAAGTAGAAGCCGATCACGATCCGCAGGACGCCGAGGACGACCTGGGTGTGTCGCGGAGCGCGCTCCGCGAGGCTGAGGGTCTCCGGCTCGCTGCCTTCGACCGTGGGGAGCGGCGCGTTGGCGTTCCGCTCGATCGTCCCCTTCATCACTGTCCCCTCTCATCGACCCGGCCGGTGCGGTCGGGCTCCTGAGACCAAGCAAACCCCTGTGAAGGAAGGGTGGACGTCAGGCAAAGGTCGCCGCCCCCGGGGACCTAGGTCCCCGGGGTGCCGGGATCTCGCCGGCGCGACGTTCCCTCAGGAGCCCGTGGACCCGTCGAGGTCGGCGCGCAGCTCGTCGACGCGCGTGCGCAGGCTCTCGATCGCGTCGCGCACGGCGGCGTCGGCGCCGGAGAGGGAGTCCGCGACGGCGTCGAGCTCGGTGGACGCGTCCTCGAGCGCGGTCTCGGCGTCCGCGAGACGCTGCTCGGCCTCGGCGCGCGTGTCCTCCGTGGCCGTCGACACCTCGTCCGCCGCGGCACGGGCCTCGTCCGCGGCCTCCTGCGCCGCCGCGACCGCGTCCTCGGCGCGCGTGCGGGTCTCGCCGGAGAGCGAGCCGAGGTCGTCGGCGAGCGACCGGACGTCGTGGCCGATCGTCTCCGCCTGCGAGCGGGCGTCGTCGAGGAACTGCTGCACCTGGTCCCCGGTGAGGGTGAACTCCGGGACGCTCACCGAGCCGTCCTCCGCGCACCCGGCGAGCGCGAGGATCGCCACGACGGCCGCGCCGAGCGCGCACGAGCGTGACGTTGACCTGCGGTGACGCGTCGGTGAACTCATGTCGGCATTCTCCCCCGCGAACATGAGACAGGGGTGAGAGCCTCGTGGAGGCGGTGTACGGTAGGCGGACGAGGGCACTGTGGCGTGCGGTACACCGACCGGTGGGCGCGCGCAGCCGTGACGTCGGGCGCGACGACGCGCTGAACCGGCGTGCGGGACGCAGGTCCGTGGCAGGGCACGAAGCACGGGAGTGAGCGGTGAGCACCACGGCGGAGCACGAGGGCGCGACGGACGACGTCCCCGAGGCCACTGAGCCTGCTGCGCCCGCACCCGCCCCGACGCCCACCTTCGTGCGGCGAGCCCGCACCGTCTCCCACGTCCTCATCTCCTCCGCGCTCGCGATCACGCTCGCCGCCGCGCTCGCCGGGAGCGTCGAGCCCCGACCGGGCGCCTCGTTCTTCACCGCGGAGGCCACGACCGCGACGCAGGTCTCGGCGCTGTCGAGCACCCTCGGGGCCGGCCTCGACGAGGACCAGCAGCTCGACGGCGCGATCGAGGTCCTCGCCACGGCGAACGCGCTCTCGGACGGGGAGGTCACCGCGCCCGTGGAGCAGGCGCGCGCGGAGCTCGGCATGCTCCTCGCCACGTACCTCGCCCAGCAGGACGCCGCGCGCCGCGTGCCGGTCCAGGTGGTCCCGGACGGCGGTCTGGACCTCGACGAGTCGCTCGACGACGCGGAGGTCCCCGACCTCCCGGAGCCGCTCGACCCGGGCGCGGGCCCCGACGACGCCGCGGTCCCCGGCTCGCCCCCTGGGCGCCCCGCGCAGAAGCCGGCGTCGGTCGACGCCGCGGGCGACGCGGACGTGGTGCGCACCTCCGCCACCCGCACCGCCTCGTCCCCGACCCCGACGAGCAGCCCCGACCCGAGCGCGTCGCCGAGCCCGAGCGGGTCGCCGAGCCCGTCGCCGTCGGGCGACGCGCCGACGGGGCCGGGCTCCACCGGCGGCGCGACGTCGCCCGGGGACCGGACGCTCCCCGAGGACGCCGTGCCGGCTCCCGACGGCGTCGCCCCGGGGGAGCTCGACGGCACCTCGGGTGACCCCGCCGACCCGTCGTCTGACAGCGGTGACGGCGAGCACGCCGAGGACGACGACCACGCCCACGGCGACGTGACGCTCGAGGACGTCGTCGTCTCGGCGACGCACCTCGCGGACCTGCTCGGCACCGACTTCTCTCCCGTCGGCGTCGTGCCGGCAGCCGGTGCGACGGCGCTCGCGGGCACGACGCTCGCGGAGCGGCTCGCGGAGGTCGTCGCTCGGTACGCCGGCTCGACGGCGCAGTACCAGAACGGGCGGATCCCGCCCGAGGCGCTGTGCGCCCTCGACTTCGCGCCCGGCAAGACGCTGCGCTGCGACGCCGCGGTGCAGCTCGAGGCCCTCGCGGCGGAGTTCCAGAAGGAGTTCGGGTACGCGCTGAAGATCACCGACGCGTACCGCCCCTACGACGAGCAGGTGCGGCTGAAGGCCATCAAGCCCTACCTCGCCGCGGTCCCCGGGACGTCCCAGCACGGCTGGGGCCTGGCGATCGACATCGGCGGCAACGTCCCGTCGGGCACGTCGCGCGAGTACGTCTGGCTGCGCATGCACGGCCCCGACTACGGCTGGGACAACCCCGCCTGGGCTCGGCCGAACGGGTCCAAGCCCGAGCCGTGGCACTTCGAGTTCTTCGCGGCGGGCAAGATGCCGACGCGCTACACGCCCTCCGAGGGCACCACGCCGTCGACCCCGCAGAAGCCGTCGACCCCGACCCCGCCGCCCGCGCCGAAGCCGACGCCTCCGACGACGCCGACGCCGACGCCGACGAACCCGACCACACCCACGACGCCGCCCGACCCGACGACGCCGCCCGATCCGGAGCCCGCGAAGGTCACCGTGCCGACCGCGCTCGTCGGACGGACGCAGGCCGACGTCGTGGCAGCGCTCGAGAAGGTGGGGCTCAAGGCCAGCGTGACGACCCGGGAGGACGCCGCCGCGGCGGGCACCGTGATCGCGGTCGACCCGGGCTCCGGTGCCCAGGTCGCGCCGGGGAGTACGGTGACGATCGTCGTCTCGACCGGGCCTGCCGACCCGGAGCCCCCGGTGGATCCCGAGCCGACGCCGGATCCCACGGAGGAGCCGACTGCCGCGCCGACGTCGGCGCCGGCCGACGAGCCCACGGCGGGCGCCACGGAGACGACCGCACCCTGACGCGTGACCCGTCGGGTCCGGGAGGTCGGCGGGTTCGCCTCGCCCGCGCTGCGCACCGTCCGGTAATTCCCGTGCGCCGTGCGCGGCGACCGCGTAGCCTCGGCGACGATGTGATCCTCACCTGCCCCGACCGCTCCGTCCCGTCGAGCCCGTCGTCGTGGCCCCCGCGCCGTCCCGGCGCGTGCGCGTGCCGCCCGGGCACCCTGGTAGGTGATCACCCATGGCCCGTTCCACCCCCGTCCTGCGTGCGTCCGACGTCCGCGTGTCGTTCGCAGGACGTCCCGTCCTGCGCGGCGTCGACCTCGCCGTCGACCCCGGCCACCGCACGGGTCTCGTCGGCGAGAACGGCGTCGGCAAGTCCACCCTGCTGCGCGTGCTCGCGGGCACGCTCGCGCCCGACGACGGGGCGGTGACCCGGCCCGACGACCTCGGGTTCCTGCACCAGGAGTTCCCGTACCCGCCGTCGACGACCGTGCGTGCGGTCGTCGACGACGCGCTGGCGCGCGTCCGCGCGATCGAGCGCGAGCTCGAGGAGGCGGCGCTCGCTCTCACGGGTCCCGACGGAGCGGGGCCCGTCGCGGGTGCCGACGCGGCGTACGCGCGCGCCCTCGACCGGGCCGAGCTCGCGGACGTGTGGGACGCCGACGCCCGGGCCGCCCGCACGCTCGCCGGCCTGGGGCTCGACGTCGACGGCGTCGCCGGCCGCGCCGTCGGCTCGCTCTCGGGCGGGCAGCGGACGCGCCTCGGGCTCGCCGCCCTGCTGGTCCGTCAGCCGGGCGCGCTGCTGCTCGACGAGCCGACGAACCACCTCGACGACGACGCCACCGAGTTCCTCGCGGCGGCGCTGCGCGCGCTCCCGGGTGCCGTCGTGCTCGCGAGCCACGACCGGGTCTTCCTCGACGAGGTGTGCACGGAGATCCTCGACCTCGACCCGGTGGCCGAGCCGCTGCGCGGAGCCGCGAACGGGAGCCCGCGCCCCGGCGGCGGCGCGGCCACGCTCTACGGCGGCACGTACAGCGACTACCTGGAGGCCAAGCGCGTCGAGCGCGCGCGCTGGGAGCAGCGGTTCGAGGCCGAGCAGGCGGAGCTCGTCGAGCTGCGCCGGTCCGTCGCGGTCACCGCGCGCGACGTCTCGAAGAACCGCGAGCGCGGCAACCAGGCGAAGATCCTCTACGACTTCAAGGGGGAGCGCGTCCAGAGCCAGGTGTCGCGGCGCGTGCGCAACGCGCAGCAGCGCCTCGACGCCCTGGAGCGCGACCAGGTGCGCAAGCCCCCGGCGCCGTTGCGGTTCGCGCCGCCGGACGGCGGCGGCGCGGCGACCCCCGGTGGCGGCGACGTCGTCGCGTGGGCGCGGGGCGTCGTCGTGCACCGGCCGGCGGGCACGGGCGCGCCCGGCGAGCGCTCCGACCGGCTCGACATGACCGCGTCGGGCGTGCCCTCGATCGAGGTCGCGCGCGGCACGCGGCTGCTCGTCACGGGCGCCAACGGCGCGGGGAAGTCGACGTTGCTGCACGTCCTCGCGGGCGACCTCGTGCCTGACGCGGGCACGGTCGGGCGGGCGCGCGGGGTGCGCGTCGGCCTGCTGGAGCAGGACGTCCACCTGCACGACGACGACCGCACCCCGCGCGAGCTCCTCGCCCTCGCGCAGGGCTGGGACCCGGCCGACCGGGCGGGCGCGCGCGAGGCCGCCGTGGACGCGCACGGGCTGCTCGCGCCACGCGACCTCGGGCGTCCGCTCGCGGAGCTGTCGGTGGGCCAGCGGCGGCGCGTCGTGCTCGCGATGCTCGTCACGCAGGCGCCGGACGTGCTGCTCCTCGACGAGCCGACGAACCACGTGTCGCTCACGCTCGCGGGGGAGCTCGTGGAGGCCGTCGAGGAGTGGCCGGGCGCCGTCGTCGTCGCGTCGCACGACCGGTGGCTGCGGCAGCGCTGGACGGGCGACGTCGTGCACCTGGCGTGAGCCCTGCGCCGGTCAGCGCCGCACGCCTCTCGCGACCGGTGGGGCGCTGACAAGTCGCTGGCCCGGGCGCCGGAGGGTGCTTAGGGTCGGTGGGTGGACGTCGAGCAGACCGGTGCCGTGGCGCCGGACAACGCGTGGAAGCAGGTCGTCGCGTCGCTCGCGGACGCGGGGCGGCTGGAGGTGCTCGCGCGCGTCGTGACGGAGGGCCCCGCCGAGGCGGTGCTGTCGACCGACGAGCGGCGGCGGCTCGCGCCGCTCCTCGCGGCAGGGGTCGTCGTGCGGGACGAGACCGGGTTCCTGCGCGCCGCGCCGGAGCGGTTCGCGGCGCTGCTCGCGACGGTGCCCACGCCCCGGCCGACGGGTCCCGAGCGGTTCCTCGTCGACGGCCGCCTGCTGCGCTCGCCCAAGCGGCAGCGGGACCGCGAGCTCGTGGTGCGGTTCCTGGCGGCACAGGTGCTGCCGCTGGAGGAGCCCGTCACCGAGCTCACGCTGACCAAGCGGCTCGCGGCCCGCGCGGCGGACCCGGTGTCGCTGCGCCGCGCGATGGTCGACGCCGGCCTCGTGCACCGCACGCGCGACGGCGCGGAGTACTGGCGCACGGTCGTGACGGAGTTCGACGACGTATGACGCCCGGCGCCGGGGCGTGCGCCGGGATGGGCGACGGACGAGGCGGCTAGGGTCGGTGCCATGAGCAGCGAGCGCGCCCTGGCGGCGCTGGAGGCGTCGGGCATCGACTACACCGTCACGCGGCACGGCCGGGTGGGGTCGCTCGAGGAGGCCGCCGCGGCCCGTGGCGTGGACCCGTCGCGCGTCCTCAAGACGATCGTCGTACGGCGCGCGGAGGACGACTACCTGTTCGTCCTCGTCCCCGGCGACCGCCAGATCTCGTGGCCCAAGCTGCGCGCGCTCCTCGGCGTCTCGCGCCTGTCGATGCCGGACAAGGAGGTCGCGCGCGACGTCACGGGCTACGAGCGCGGCACGATCACCCCGTTCGGCTCGACGCACGCCTGGCCCGTGGTCGCGGACGTCCGGGTCGTGGCCGGGCCGGGGGAGGGCGACGACGTCGACGTCGCGGGGGGCGAGGGCACGCAGCCCGACGCCGCGGCGCGGCTCGTCTCGATCGGCGGGGGCGCGCACGGCGTCGCGGCGACGGTGGACGGGCGGGCGCTCGTCGGCGCGCTGGGCGCGCAGGTCGCGGACGTCACGGAGCCGCTGTAGCGCGTGCGACCGGCCGCGGCGCGGCGGTTGTGTGGGTTCGGAGAAAGGTCGAGGACCACCCCCGCGAGGGCTGGTGCGCGCAGCGCGTCGGGTGCAGACTCGTTCTGCTCCGGTCACGGTCGCCCGGCGCGGTCCGTCGCCAGACGGCGGCGCACGCGACCGGACGGAGCCTCGCGGGGGCGCGCGGGGAACAGGCCGTCGTCACCGGACGTTGTCCGGAGGGGCGGCCGACAGCACGCAGGACGACTCGAGAGAGACGGTGAGCGGGAACCGTGGACACAGGCAGCGCGATCGACCGGACGAGCGGGATCGTCTACGCCCCGGCTGACGGCGGCGTGGTCGTGACGATGTGGGGAGAGATCGACGCGGCGCTGCGCGACCGCGCGAGCGAGGCGATGTCGTACGTGCTGGACACGCGCGGGCGCGTCGTGGTCGACGTCGCCGACGTGACCTTCATCGACTCGTCGGGCATCGCGTTCATCATCCAGCTCTACATGCTCGGCGAGGAGGACGGCCGCGACGTGGTGCTCCGCGACCCGTCGACCAGCATCGTCGAGCTGCTCGACATGATCGGCATGGGCGGCCGTATCTCCGTGGAGCGCAGCGGCGCGTCGACGGGCCCGATCGAGGTCGTCGGGGCGGTCTGACCCGGTCCGCGCCCGACCGCCCGGGTCCCGGGGGCTGTGGGCCCCCGCCGGTACGGTGCGGTCATGCGCATCCTGCACACGTCCGACTGGCACCTCGGGCGCACGCTGCACGGGGTCGACCTGCTGGAGCACCAGGCCGCGCACCTCGACCACCTCGTCGAGCTGACCCGCACGGAGGACGTGGACGCCGTCGTCGTCGCGGGGGACGTGTACGACCGCGCCGTCCCGCCGGTCGACGCGGTCTCGCTCCTGTCCGACGCGCTGACGCGGCTCGCGGAGCACGCGCACGTCGTGGTCACGCCCGGGAACCACGACTCCGCGGTCCGGCTCGGGTTCGGGGACCGCGTGATGCGCCCGGGCGTGCACCTGCGCGCGCGGCTGTCCGACGTCGGGACGCCCGTCGTCCTCGCGCCGCGCCCCGGGCCCCGGGGTCGGGCGGCCGAGGGTGACGCCTCGCTGCTGGTCTACGCGCTGCCGTACCTCGACCCGGACACGGCGCGCCACGCGCTGGCCGAGGGCCACGACGCCGGGGCCGACCGCCCGGACCCGAGCGCCGGCGGTGCGCGGAGGCCGCTCGCCCGGTCGCACGAGGCCGTCATGGCCGCGGCGATGCGGCGCGTGGGGGCCGACCTCGCACGTCGCCGCGCGCAGCACCCGAGCGCCCGTGCCGTCGTCGTCGGGCACGCGTTCGTGGTCGGCGGGCTCGCGTCGGAGTCGGAGCGGGACATCCGCGTGGGCGGCGTCGACGCCGTGCCCGCGGCCACGTTCGGGGGCTGGGGTGTCGACTACGTCGCGCTCGGGCACCTGCACGGGCCGCAGCGCGTCGCCGTGCCCGACGTTTCACGTGAAACCGCAGGTCATGGCAGCAGCTCGGCGACGGTCGCGCGCTACTCGGGATCTCCGCTCGCGTTCTCCTTCTCGGAGCGGCACCAGCGCAAGTCCACGGCGCTCGTCGACCTGGACCGGCTGGGAGGGGGTGCCGGTGGAGACCCGGACGCGGCCGTCGAGCTCGTCCCCGCGCCGGTGCCGCGGCGGCTCGCCGAGGTCACGGGGACGCTCGACGACCTGCTCGGGGCAGCCGGCGAACCCCACGTCGACGACTGGCTGCGGGTCGTCGTGACGGACGCGGTGCGACCCGCGGAGCTCTACGCGCGCGTCCGGGGGCGGTTCCCGCACGCGCTCCAGGTGACCCACCGCCCTCCGCGCCCCGAGGAGCGGGAGGTCGTGACCGCCGTCGGGCCGGGGCGGGACCCGCTCGACGTCGCGCGGGACTTCGTCGAGCACGTCGCGGGCCACGCGCCGAGCGACGCGGAGATCGCCGTGCTGCGCGAGGCGTTCGAGCTCGCGCTGGCGGAGGAGCGGAGCGCCTGATGCACCTGCACTCGCTGACCTTCCAGGCGATCGGGCCGTTCGCGGGCCTCCAGCACGTCGACCTCGCGGCCCTGGGCGCGTCCGGGATCTACCTCCTCGACGGGCCCACGGGCGCGGGCAAGTCGACGGTCATCGACGCGATCGTCTTCGCGCTGTACGGCAAGGTCGCGTCCGACGCGGCGAGCGACGACCGGCTCCGGTCGGCGTTCGCGGCGCCCGAGGTCGAGTCGTTCGTCGACCTGGTGCTGGAGGTCCCGTCGGGCGTGTACCGCGTGCGGCGGACGCCCGAGTACCGCCGGCCCAAGAAGCGCGGCACCGGCACGACGACCCAGCAGGCGTCGGTCCGGCTCTGGCGGCTCGCGGGCGTGCCGTCCGCGCAGGCCTGCGCGGGCGTCGACGGCCCGCCGGGCGAGCTGCTCTCGACGCGGCTCGACGAGGCCGGGGAGGAGATCCGCCGGATCGTCGGGCTCGACCGGCGCCAGCTCGTGCAGACCGTCGTGCTCCCGCAGGGCGAGTTCGCGACGTTCCTGCGCGCGAAGCCCGAGGACCGGGCGGTGCTGCTGCAGAAGGTCTTCGGCACCGAGCTCTACCACCGCGCGACGGTGCGGCTCGCCGAGCTCGCGCGCACGGCGCGGGCACGGTCGGACGGCGCACGCCAGGGCGTCCGCGGCGCGGTCGAGCGGTTCACCGGGGCGGCGGGGCTCGTGCCCGACGACGCCCGGCGACTGCGCGAGGCCGCGCACGACGACGCGCGGCTGCACCGCGCCGACGAGGCCGACCTCGCCCGGGCCGCGGCGGACCTGGCGCGAACCGCGGCGGACGGGTCCGCGAGCGTCCACGCCGCGGACGGCGTGCCGTCGTCCCGGTCCGCGCTCGCCGACGGACGGGTCGCGGACGTGGGCCCGCTCCTGCCCACGGCGGCGGGCGCGGGGACGGTGGCCCCGGCCCCGGGCGTGCACGCGCTCGCCCTCGCGCACGTCGCAGGGCTCGAGGCCGAGGCGGAGGCGCTCGCCGCGCGCGAGATCGCGACCAACGCGACGCTCGTCGCGGCGCGCGACCGGCTCGACGCCGAGCGGGCGCTCGCCGACGCCGTGGAGCGCGTGGCGCGGTTGCGCGCCGAGGAGGCGCGCCTCGCGGAGGAGGAGCCCCGGGTCGCCGACGACCGCCGCCGCGTCGACGCCGCGACCCGCGCCGCCGTCGTCGCCCCCGCGGCGCAGGGCCTCGTCCGCGCGGAGCAGCTCCTCGCCGCCGCGCACGACCGGCTCGCGCTCGCCCGGACGGGCGCGCCCGCGTCCCTCGCCGACGCCGACCCGACGACGCTCGAGGCGCTGCGCGCCGACGTCGCGACGGCCGGGGTGCGCGTGGCCCGGCTGCTCCCCGTGGGCGCCTCGCTCCCGGCCCGGGACCGGGAGGTCGAGGACGGACGCAAGGCCGTCGTGCAGGCCGTCGAGGAGCGAGCGCGCACGCTCGACGAGCTCGCCGCGCGGCCGGCGCTCCGCGAGGAGCTGCGCCTGCGGCTGACGTCGCTCGCGGAGACCGCCGGGACGCTCGGTGCCCTCCAGGAGCAGGCGCTGCGTGCGCGTGCGGTCGAGGAAGCGGCGCGGCAGGCCGCGGCGCTCGCGGGGGAGGAGGAGGCGGCCCGGGCCGCGCGGACCCGGGCCGCGACGGTCGCGCGCGCCGCCGTCGAGCAGGAGGCGCGGGTCCGGGCGGCCCGGATCGCCGGCCTCGCGGGCGAGCTCGCCGCGGGCCTCGTCGAGGAGTCCCCGTGCCCGGTGTGCGGCGGGACGGACCACCCGGCCCCGGCGCCGCTCGCGGACGGCCACCCCACCGCGCAGGACGTCGAGGACGCGGAGCGCGGCCGGGCCGAGGCGGAGCTGGCGCTGCACGACGCCTCCGCGCGCGCGGGGGTGCTCGCCGAACGGCTGACGGCGCGCCGTCGGGACGCCGAGGGCCTGACGCCCCACGAGGCGGCGGGGCGCGTCGCGGAGGTCGACGCGCTCGTCTCGGGCGCGCGGGCGGCGGCCCGCGACCGCGCGGACGCCGAGCGCGAGCTCGACGCCCTCGACGCCGGCACGACCGCGCTCCAGGAACGTGCCGCCGCGCTCGCGGAGGGGATCGCCGGCACGACGGCCCGCCTCGACGAGCTCGAGGCGGCGCTCGACGCCGACCGGGCCGAGATCCGCGCGGAGATCGCCGCGGCCGGGCCCCTGGTGGAGCTGGCCGACCTGCCCGACGCCCTCGCCGACGAGGGCGGGACCCGCAACCCCGTCGCCGTGCTCGCCGCGGCGCTCGACGAGCGGCTCCGCACGATCGACGCCCTCGCCGACGCGAGCACCGCGGTCGCCGTCGCGGCCCGGGCCGTCGCGGACCGCACGGCCGAGCTCGGCGCGATCGTCGACCGGTCGGGGTTCGCGGACGCCGCCGACGCGCTCGCCGCCGTCCTCGACGAGCCGGACCGGCTGGCGCTCGCGCGCCGTGTCGCCGAGCACGAGGCGGCGTGCGCCGCCACGGCCGCCGGGCTCGCCGACCCCGCCCTCGCGGACCTCCCCGCAGACGCCGCGCCCGACGTCGCCGCGGCGCGGGCCGCCGTCGCCGAGGCCGAGGCGACGGCCCGGGCCGCGGGTCGTCGCCACGAGCTCGTCGCCCGTCAGGCGCAGGCCGCGCGCGTCGCCGCGGAGGGGATCGGGACGGCGGTGGACGACTGGGCCCGGGCCCGGGACGCCGCCGAGCCGGTCGCGCGCATGGCGGCGCTGGCGTCCGGCTCCGGGGACAACGCCCACGCGCTCACGCTCGCGACGTTCGTCCTCGTCCAGCGGTTCGAGGACGTCGTCGCCGCCGCGAACGAGCGCCTCGCGGAGATGTCGTCGGGCCGGTACGAGCTCGTGCGCAGCGCGACGCGCGAGGACGTGCGCGCGCACAAGCGCGGGCTCGCGATGAAGGTCCTCGACCACGTCACCGAGCGGGAGCGCGACCCGCGCACGCTGTCGGGCGGCGAGACGTTCTACGTGTCCCTGTGCCTGGCGCTCGGGCTCGCCGACGTCGTCACGGCCGAGGCGGGCGGCGTCGAGCTGGGGACGCTCTTCGTCGACGAGGGATTCGGCAGCCTGGACCCCGAGACGCTGGAAGCCGTGCTCGCCGCCCTCGGGAGGCTCCGGGCGGGTGGGCGCGTCGTCGGCGTCGTGTCGCACGTCGACGCGCTCAAGCAGTCCATCGCGGAGCGCATCGAGGTACGGCGCGTGCCCGGAGGCGGGAGCACGCTCACCGTGCGAGCGTGAGGACGACGGCGCTCGCCCGAGACGCCGGCCCGGCGACAACGTCCGGCGTCGCCGGGCGGAGAACGCCGACGAGCGCGCCGGGCGGTGAACGTCGGCCGAGCGCGCCCGGCGGAGAACGTCGGCCGAGCGCGCCCGGCGGAGAACGTCGGCCGAGCGCGCCGCCGACCGGTCGAGGTGGCCGGTGCAGCGGCCGTCCACCGGCGGCGAGAGGTGGTGCGCATGGCCGGACCGACCGAGCCGGGCGGCACGGCGAGCCCGCGCGACGCGCGGCTGCGGCGGCGCTGGGACCGGGAGGCGAGCGCCTACGACCGCGGCATGGCCGTCGCCGAGCGCCGTCTCTTCCCGGACGTCCGCCCCCGCGCGTGCGGGCTCGCGACGGGCGAGACGCTCGAGGTCGCGATCGGCACGGGCCTCAACCTCGCGCACTACCCCGCGCACGTGCTCCACGGCCGGCTGACGGGCGTCGAGTGGAGCCCGGGGATGCTCGCGCTCGCGCGGCGACGGGCGGTGGAGCGGGGGATCGACGTCGACCTCCGGCTCGGCGACGCGCAGCGGCTCGACCTGCCCGACGGCGCCTACGACACCGTGGTCTGCACCTTCTCGCTCTGCGCGATCCCCGACCACCGTGCCGCGCTCGCGGAGATGGTCCGCGTGCTGCGGCCCGGCGGCCTGCTCGTCCTCGCGGACCACGTCGGGTCGACGTCGTGGCCGCTCCGCGCGCTCCAGGCGGCGGCCGACGTCGTGAGCGTCCCGCTCGCCGGCGAGCACTTCCGCCGCCGCCCGCTGCGCTGGGTGCTCGACGCGGGGCTCACCGTCGAGCGGCACGAGCGCACGCGGGCGGGCGTCATCGAGTGGTTCGCGGCGCGCACACCCGGTCCACGAGCTCGGTGACCGCCGCGCGGACGGGGCGGGGCGGCGCACCGCCGTCGAGCGCCAGCGCCGCACGGTCGAAGGCCGCGGAGAGCAGGAGGGTCAGCGCGTCGAGACGGTCGTCGTGCGCGATGTCGCGCGCGACGTCGTCTGCGACGTCGTCTGCGGCGTCGTCCGTGATGCGCGGTGCGGTCGGCCCGTGCTCGCGCGCGGGGACGGGGCTCGGGCGCTCGGGCGCGGGGTGCTCCCCGTGGTGCGGTCCCGCCGTCGGCTCCTCGGTGCCGTGGTCGTCGTGCGCGCTGCCCTCGCGGGTGCGCTCCTGGTCCGGCGCGGTGTCCAGCGCGGCGGCGAGGCCCGCGCGCAGCGTGCGACGGGCGTGGCGCGCGTCGAGGGCGTCGGCCTCGACGGCACCGAGCACGGCCGGGGCGTCGACGAGCAGCAGGCGCGTCCGGCCGGGGACCGCCATCGCGTCCAGGTAGGCCCGCGCGCCCTCGACGAGCATCCCGCGGGCGTCGGGTGCGTCGGGCTCGTGCCGAGAGCGGGGGGCGGGGGGTGCGTCGCTCGTAGGAGGTGCCGTCCGGGTCGCGCTCGCGGCTGTGGCCTCGTGGACGCCGCCGAGCGGGCCGGTCCGCGCCTCGATCTCGCGCGCGACGGCTTCCGCCTCGGCCTCGACGACCGCCCGGAACAGGTCTCGCTTGTCCGCGTAGTGGTGGTACAGCGCGCCGCGCGTGACGTGCGCGGCCGCGGCGATCTGCGGCGTCGACGCCTCCGCGTACCCGGGGTCGACGAACAGCTCGCGCGCGGCGGCGACGAGGGCGGACCGGGTGGCGAGGGTGCGCTCGGCGTTGGTGCGACGGCTCTCTTGCATACCGACAGACTGTAGGTCATCCTTAGATACATACAGCCTGTTTGTTTTCTCACGCGGCTGCCCGCCCCGACCAGGAGGAGAAGATCCGTGCGCATCACGAGCTGGTACCCGGTGATCATGACCGGGGACGTCGCGGCGACCGCGGCGTTCTACGTCGAGCACCTCGACCTCCGGCCGCTCTTCACGAGCGACTGGTACGTGCACCTGCAGTCCGTGCACGACGACGCGGTGAACCTCGCCGTGCTGGACGGCGACCACGAGACGATCCCCGAGAGCGGGCGGGGGAGGGCGAGCGGCCTCCTGCTCAACCTGGAGGTCGAGGACGTCGACGCCGTCCACGACCGGTTCGTCGCGGCGGGCCTGCCGATCCTCCGTTCGCTGCGCGACGAGGCGTTCGGCCAGCGGCACTTCATCACGGCCGACCCGAACGGCGTCCTCCTCGACGTCATCACGCCGATCCCGCCGACGGGGGAGTTCGTGGAGCAGTACGAGGAGTCCGCGCTCCCGACGGCGTAGCGGACCGGGTGGGCGGCGCCCGGTGTCACGCCCCCCGCCCCGCGTAGCGCACCGGACGGGCGGGGCGCCGGGTGTCACGAACCCGGGCCGCGTCCGTCCCTCCTACGGGGGCAGGGCGACGGCCGACCGCGGTCGTCGCGCGTCATCGCCGGGACCGTCGCGACCGCGACGGGGTGGACCGCCGCCCGGTGCCGTCGAAGGAGAGCAGCAATGTCAGCAGCATCGTCCCCGCTCGAGCGCGAGCTGCGGCGCATGGAGGTCATCGCGCGCCGCGAGCAGCTCCGGCTCGTGGGCCGCGTCCTGCCGCGCGTGGCCGAGCGCCGTCGCTGGGCGGACGCCCCGCGCCGTCAGTCCCCGACGACCGCGGCCCGGTAGACGGCCCGGCGCCGACCCCACGGGCCGCCGCGACTCCGCCGACGCGCTCCGTCGGGCGCACGTGGGGCGTACGCCGGTCGAGCGTCGCACCGCGGCCGAGCGCTGCGTCTGCGGCCGAGCGCTGCACGTCCGGGTGGGTCCCTCGTCCCGGAGCGCATCTCTCGGAACGCGGGCGCTCAGCCCGGTGCGCCCCGGCCGGCGAGGTCGCGCGCCCGCAGGAGCACGTCGTCGAGCATCTGCGGCGTGAGGCGTCCGGTGAACGTGTTCTGCTGGCTCACGTGGAAGCACCCCAGGAGGGTGAGGGTCGGCGCGAGAGCCGCCTGCCCGGCGTCGGGCACGGCGCTCGCGGGGCGTCCCGCCGCGTCGCCGACCGCCGCGGGGGCCCGACGGCGCAGCGTCACCTCCGCGCCGTGCGCGAACCGCGGTCGGGGCCGGGGGACGTCCCAGCCCTGCTCCGCGAGCGTGGACAGCAGCGCCTGCCAGCCGAAGCCGCCGAGCACGACCGCGACGCGCACGGTCGCACCGAGCAGCTCGACCTCGCGCGCGAGGTACGGCCCGCACCGTCGGCGTTCCTCGGGCGTCGGCTTGTTGTCGGGCGGGGCGCACCGCACCGGGGCGGTGACGCGGATCCCCGTGAGGCGCAGCCCGTCGTCGGCGGACACGGACGTCGCCTGGTTGGCCAGACCCGTGCGGTGCATGGACGCGAACAGGAAGTCGCCGCTGCGGTCGCCCGTGAACATGCGGCCCGTGCGGTTGGCCCCGTGCGCGGCGGGCGCGAGCCCGACGACGAGGATCCCCGCGCGCTCGTCGCCGAACCCGGGCACGGGGCGGGCCCAGTAGTCCTCGTCCCGGAACGACGCCCGCTTGACGTCGGCGACGTGCTCGCGCCACGCGACGAGCCGCGGGCACGCGCGGCACTCGACGAGGTGGTCGTCGAGCGCCGCGAGCGACGGCGCGGCCCGTGCGGCGAGCGGGTACTCGGGGTCGTCGGGCGTCACCCGCCCATTCTCCGCGCCGAGCACGGGGTTGCTGTCGTCATCCGGTGGATCACGACAGCAACCTCGTGGTCGACGGCGCGTGGGGTCGTTCTCGGCGGGGAGAGCCCGCCGGGTCAGGCGCCGCGGTCGGCGAGCACCGTGGCCTCGGCGAGCGCCGCGGCGTCGTCGGGGACGCCGACGGCGGCCTCGCGCTCGGTCTGGTCGACGACGCCCGCGGCACGGGGTCCGCCGGCCTCCTCGTCGGCCGTGGTCGTGCTGCCGACCTCCGCCGCGTCCCGGGTGCCGAGGGCGTCCGCCGCCTCGTCCGGGACGGGCGCGCCGAACGTGTGCCGCAGGCCGAGCAGGACCGCGCCGGCGATGACGACGACGCCGAACATCACCGCGGCCATCGTCACGGGCGGCGACCCGCCGAGCAGCCCGGTCACCGGCGCGATGATCGCCCCGACGCCGAACTGGAAGGCCCCGATGAGCGCGGCGGCGCTCCCGGCGCGGTGCGCGTTGCGCTCGAGCGCGATGGCGGGGACGGACGGCATGACGAAGCCCGCGGTGCCGAGCGTGAGGACGATGAGCGGGACGAGCCACGCGAGCCCGCCGCCGGCGAGCGCCGCGACGAGCAGCCCGCCCGAGAGGACGAAGCCCGCGGCGACCGCGCCTTGGAGGATGCGCTCGGGCGCCACGCGGCCCACGAGCGCGCCGTTGATCTGGCTGCCGGCGGTCACGGACACCGCGCCGACGCCGAACACGATCGCGTACTGCTGGGCGGACATGCCGAAGAAGTCCTGGAACACGAACGTCGACGCGGAGATGTAGGTGAACATCGCGGCCATGTAGAAGCCCGCGATGAGCGCGAGCCCGATGAACGACCAGTCGGTGAGGAGCGAGCCGTAGGAGCGCAGGGCGGCGACGGTCCCGCCCGAGCGGCGGCGGTCCGCGGGCAGGGTCTCGCGCAGGCGGAGCAGCACGAGCACGAACAGCACCGCGCCGACCACGGCCAGCGCGACGAACATGCCGCGCCATGAGCCGAGCCGCAGGAACTGCGCGCCGATCGTCGGCGCGAGGATGGGTGCCACGCCCACGACCAGCATGAGGCGCGCGATGACCTTGCCGATCTGGTAGCCCTCGAACGAGTCGCGCACGATCGCCATGGAGAGCACCATCCCGGCGGCCGCGGCGAGGCCCTGGACGAACCGCAGGCCGGTGAGCGCGGCGACGGACCCGGCGAACACGATGCCCGCGGACGCGGCGACGTACACCGCGAGGGACACGAGCAGGGGTGCGCGACGGCCGATCGCGTCGGAGACCGACCCGATGAGGAGCTGGCCGAGCGCGAGCCCCGCGAGGGTCGCGGTGAGCGTGAGCTGGACACGGGACTCGGTGGTGCCGAGCTCGTCGACGATGCGCGGGAAGGCGGAGAGGTAGAGGTCGATCGTCAGCGGACCGATCGCGGTGAGCGCGGAGAGCAGCAGGACGAGCCCCGCGCTGATGCGCCCGGGTCGGGCGGGAGCGGGGGGGCTCGTGGAAGGTCCGGTGCCCGGCTGGGCGGCGACGGGCGCGGTCGGCGCCGGGGTCGCGGGTGGGGTGGAGGCCATGACAGGGGCAACCGCGGGCGGGGCGCCACATGTTCCCGGACGCCGTACGCGATCGCATGCTGAGACGGCGGACGAGCGTCAGGCGCGGCCGGGCGCCTCGCGGGCGCGGTCGGCGGCGTCGGACCCGCCTGCGCGCCCGGCGGCCGCGAGCCCGCGCCGCGCACGGGCGTCCTCGGCGGCGTCGTCGAGCTCGACGGCGAGCGCGCGGGCCGCGTCGTGCAGGTCCGCCGCGCGGCGGGCGTCGCCCGCGGCGAGCACGGCCTCCCCGAGCGCGTTGAGCGCCTCCGTCTCGACGAGTCGTGCGCGGACGCGTCGCGCCAGCTCGACCGCAGCCTCGCCCGCCGCGACCGCCTCCGCGACGGAGCCCGCGGCGAGCAGCGCGGTCGCGAGGGCGCTGCGGGCCTCGGCCTCGGCGTCGGGGTCCCCGAGCGCGACGGCGGCCCGCACCGCGGCGCGCAGCTCCGTGACGCCGCCTCCGGTCTCGCCGGAGCCCGCGAGGAGCCGCCCCACGTGCACCCGGGCGCGCGTCGCGAGGCCCGCGTCGCCGAGCGACGTCGCGCTCGCGAGCGCGTCGCGGTGCTGCGCGAGCGCGCGGTCGACGCTGCCCTCGGCCTCGGAGAGGATCGCGGCGTTGCTCGACACGATGGCGACGTTGAGGACGTCGCCCACGCGACGCGACAGCGCGAGCGCCCGCTCGTAGCCGGCACGCGCGTCGTCGTGCCGCCCGAGGATCCGGTGCACGTCCGCGAGGTTCCCGACGGCGCGGCCTTCGCTGACCGGGTCGCCCGCGGTCCGCGCCCCGGCGGCGGCGTCGTGGTACGCGGTCTCCGCCTCGTCGAAGCGACCGAGCCGCTTGTACACGTTGCCGATGCGGTTGAGCGTCTGGCCGGGGCGTGGGTCGTCGCCGCGCTCGAGCGAGCGGACGAGCTGGGCGAGCGCCTCGTCGTACCGGCCGAGCCGTTCGAGCGCGCGCCCGAGGTCGCGCCCGGCCTGGGACCGCCCGGACGCCCGCCCGTGCTCGACCGCCGCCGTGTGCACCGCGACCGCGTCGTCCCAGTGCCCCGCCGAGTCGAGGTACGGCGCGAGCAGGGCGGAGAGGTCGGTCACCGGGTCGGCGAGCTCGTGCTCCGCGGCGAGCGTCGACGTCGCGACGAGCAGGTCCCGGTGGGCGTCGAGCCACGCGAGCGCGACGTCGGTCGTGCGCGCCGCCGCCGCGCCCCCCGACCCGGCCGAGTCGGATCCGGCCGCCCCTGGCCCGGTCGCGCCCGGCCCGGCCGTGCGCCCGGGGGCGTCGTGGTGGGGCGCCGCCGCATGCACGGCGGGCCGGGCGTCGTCGAGCAGCCGGGCGGCGAGCCGCCCGACGGCGGTGGCCCGCGCGGAGAACGGGTCGTCGGACCGGGCGAGGTCGGCGGCGAGCGTGCGGACGGCGTCGGGCACGACGACCTCGCCGCGCGGCCTGTGCGTGACGAGGTGCGCACGCCCCAGCGCGGCGAGCGCGTCGCGGCTCTCGCTCGTCGAGACGCCGAGGAGCACGGCGACCCAGGCGGCGTCGAGCGGCACCGGGACGAGGGCGAGGAGGCGCAGGGCGCGGGCGTGGTCGGCGGGAAGGTCGCGGTGCGCCGCGGCGAGCGCCGGGTGGAGGACCGGCCCGGGCAGGTCCTCCACGCGCCGGGCGTGGTCGGCGAGCGACCAGCCGGGCCGCGCACGGACGTCGTCGGCGGTGCGCACCAGCGCGGCGGGGAGGCCCCCGCACGCACGGACCAGCCGGGTCGAGGCCTCCGGCTCGGCGGCCACGCGGTCCGCGCCGACGACCGACCCGAGGAGCGCGATCGCGTCGTCCTCGCGGAGCGGGTCCAGGGTCGTGCCGACCGCGGCGGGCAGGTCGAGCACGCGGTGCGCCGTGGCCACGACGCGCGCCGTGGCCGGCAGGTGCGCGACGACGTCCGCGGCCTGGGCGGCGTCGGTCGCGTCGTCGAGGACGACGGTCGTGCGGCGCCCAGCGAGCGCGGCCGCGAGGGCCGCGGCGAGCGCGGGGAGATCGCGCGCCTGTGCGTCGGGCGGCGGCGCGCCGAGCGCCTGGAGCAGCGCGTCGAGCACGACGGCGGCCGACGGCGTCGCACCGCCCGGTTCCCCGTGGAGGTCGACCCGCACGACCACGTCCGCCGGGACCTCGCGCGCGACGGCGAGCGCGACGCTCGTCGTCCCCGTCCCGGCGAGACCCGTGACGGTCACGACGCGCGGCGCGGCGTTGCCGGGCGCGTCCTCGTCCGGTGGCTCCGCGAGCACCGCGACCAGCCGGGCGACCTCGCCGTCCCGGCCGACGAGCGGACGGTCGGGCGCGACCGGCCCTCGTCGCACGGTCGGCGCCGCGCCGTGCGGTCGGTCGGCGGCGCGCGGCCCGGTGCGCGCCGCCGCGTCCACGGCGGTGCCCTGCGCGGAGGCCGCCCGCGCGGCCGTCCGGTACGCCGCACGCCAGCCTGCGGGCCGTGCGTCGCCGAGGGCCTGCGCGACGTCGGCGAGGAGGTCGACGTCGAGCCGGGAGCGACCCTCCCGGAAGACGTCGTAGACGGTCACGCGGCCGGGTCGCGCCTCCGCGGCGGGCACGCCCCGCGCGGTGCGGAGCGCGCCGACGCGCCGCGCGATCTCCGTGTACGAGGGGTCGCCGGCCCAGGAGCGCAGCGCCCGTAGGCGGGTCGCGAGCTCGTCCACCGACCCGGCGCCCACGGGGGACGGCGGCGGGTCGAGGGGCACCGCGCCAGGCTAGCGACGGCCACCGACCGGCGCCCGACGTGACCGCGCCGCGGAGGTGCCGGGCGCGGACGGCGGCCGGGTGAAGAACGCGCCCGCGCCGTTCGGGATCGTTCGGGGCGCGTGCCCCGGGGACCGCCCGGCGGCCACGCTGCCCGGAGGCCGCGACGACCGCGGCGCGACGGACCGCGTCGGTGGCGCGGGGAGACGAAGGAGCGACGGTGGGCCTGTTCGACAAGCTCAAGGACATGTTCTCGGGGACCGCGGACCTGTACGCGAAGGAGGACGCTCCCGCGCTCACACCGGCGCAGCAGCGCGGGCTCGCGCTCGGCGCGGTCTACGCCGTCGAGGGCGTGCTGCCCATCAACGCGCTGACCGTGGAGGCGGACGCCCGCACGGCCGCGAAGCCGCTCGCGGCGGGGTGGGACGTGCGGGGCGCGGACGACGTCGAGCGCACGTACGAGTTCCTGCTCACCCAGGGACACCGCGGCTACTACGCGATCGCGATGCCCAAGGTCGAGGAGCTGTACTCGGGCCGGCTGAGCCGCCGCGACGCGAAGGGTGCGGCCGAGCAGCACGCCGCCCAGGCGCGGCAGGAGGCGACGGCGCGCGGGCTCGACCCCGAGCGCGCGGTCGCGTTCTACCAGGGCTGGAGCGCGTCGGCGCAGGTGGGCGGGCACGGCGAGCTCACCGACCCGCTGCCGCCGTCGATCGCGGCGTGGGACGCGGCGCGGGTGGTGCACGTCAGCCGCCTCGCGGTCGACGCCGGGTTCGTCTCGCCCGAGCGGGCGTGGGCGGCGATCGAGGAGGCCGTCGTGATGTCGCGCCCCGCGTACGCGTCGTGGGAGCAGTTCGGCGACGGGTTCCTCGCCGGGCGCGCGTTCTGGTCGGCGGGCAACCGCACCCCGATCGACCAGGACCTGCCCGACTTCAAGCGCGCGGTGCGACGACTCCTGGACACCGAGTCGTCTCCGTGGCGGACACTGTCGTACTGACGGTGCCGGCCCGCTGCCCGGCGACCGGGCAGCGGGCGGCGCGCTCGACGGCCCGGGACGCACGGGCCGGTCGGGCGGTCCGTGGAGCCGAAGGATCGAACGAGGGAGGGCGGACGGTGCACCGGTCGCCGTGGTGGTGGCGCGCAGGACTCCTGCTCGTCGTGGTCGGCGTCGGCGTGGCGGTCGTGGTCGCCGACGACGGTCTGCGCTCCGAGGTCCACGCCGCGTTGTCGAACCTCGCGCGGGCGCTGTTCTGACGGACGCCCCGCCCCGTCGAGCACGACGACACGCGCCGTCGAGCACGACCTTGTTGTCGCCAGGGGCGTCAGAACGACAGCGAGGTCGTGCTCGGCGCGGGGGTCACCCCTGGGCGTCGCGCCAGGCGACCCACTCCCGCACGAGCGACAGGTCGTAGTCCGGCCCGCTCGTGCCGACCGTGAACAGCGTCGCGCCCGCGGCGACGAGCGCGTCCGCGGACTCCGACGGCGGCCGGGAGACGCCGACCGAGCGCTCGACGAGCGCGGCGGTGTCGCGGCCGACGGCCTCGCCGTGCTCGTCGAGGATCGCGCTCTTGCGTGCGAGCGTGTCCGCGTCGCCGAACGAGTGCCACACGTCCGCGTGCTCCGCGACGACGCGCAGGGTCTTGCGCTCGCCGCCGCCACCGACGAGGACGGGGATGTCGCGCGTGGGCGCCGGGTTCGACGCCGCCCAGCGGGCCTTGATGCGCGGCAGCGCCGCGGCGAGGTCGGCGATGCGCCCGCCCGCGGTGCCGAACTCGTACCCGAACCGGTCGTAGTCCTTCTCGAACCAGCCCGCCCCGATCCCGAGGATCAGACGACCGCCGCTGATGTGGTCGACCGTCCGCGCCATGTCGGCCAGGAGGTCGGGGTTGCGGTAGCTGTTGCACGTGACGAGGGCGCCGATCTCGACGCGCGAGGTCTGCTCGGCCCACGCGCCGAGCATCGTCCAGCACTCGAAGTGCTTGCCGTCGGGGTCGCCGGTCAGGGGGAAGAAGTGGTCCCAGTTGAAGATGACGTCGACGCCGAGGTCCTCCGCGCGCAGCACGGCGTCGCGGACCTGGGCGTAGTCGGCGTGCTGCGGCTGGAGCTGGACGCCGATGCGGTACGGGTGCCGGGATGAGGTCATGCCGGGCAATCTACGTCCGGGTCGAGGACGACGACAGCCCGCGTCGAGCACGGGGTTGCTGTCGCCACGAGCGTCAGAACGACGGCAATGTCGTGGTCGGCGGACCTAGGGTGGGCGCATGAAGCGACTGGTGGGCCTGATCGTGACGCTCGTGGTGATCGTGGCGGTCGCCGTCGTGGCGGACCGGGTCGCGGTCCGCGCCGCGGAGCGCGGCGCGGTGACGGCGTTCGAGGACCAGGCCGACGACGTGACCGGGGCGCAGCTCGACATCACGGGCTTCCCGTTCCTCACGCAGCTCGCGCGCGGCGAGCTGACGCACGTCACGGGCTCTGCGGACACCGCGTCGTTCGGGGGCTACGCGATCTCCGACCTGCAGGTCGAGGCCGAGGGCGTGAGCACGTCGGAACCGCACCGGATCGCGTCCGGGACGGCGTCGGGCGTCATCGCCGTGGAGTCGCTGCAGCAGATCGTCGCGGAGCAGACCGGCCTGGACGTGGGACTCACCGCGGCCGACGACGTCCTGTCGCTCGCGTTCGACCTGCTGGGCGCGACGATCACGGTCGACGTGACGCCGCGCGTCTCCGGGCCGGCCGAGCTCGCGGTCGACGTCGTCGCGGTCCGCACGGGCCTCGGGACGGTGTCGGTCGACGACCTGCCGTCGGGGATCTCCCGCGCCCTGTCCGACCTGCGGGTCCCGCTCGACCTGCCCGACGGCGTCGCGCTCGACTCCGTGTCCGTCGTCGAGGGCGGGGTGCGCGTCGGGGTGACCGGGACCGACGTCGTCGCCGAGGACCTGGTGGCGTCGTGACCCGCGCGGCACGGGTGGCGCGGTGACCGAGGCGCCGGTCGACGAACGCCACGTGCGCGCGGCGCGCCTCGCCGCGCACCGCCTGCGGTCGCCCGACCTGCCCGACGTGCCGACCGCCGTCGGGCACCTGGTCGCGGTCCAGGGCCAGGAGTTCCACCCCGCGCTGTGGGGCCTCACGCGCCGGCTGCGACCCGAGGCCCGGCCCGGTGCGGCAGGTGCCGCGGCGGTCTGCGACCGCGGGGAGGTGGTGCGCACGCACGTGCTCCGCCCCACCTGGCACCTCGTCCGCTCCGACGACGCCCGCTGGCTCGTCGAGCTCAGCGCACCTCGGGTGCACCAGGCCAACGGGACGATGTACCGGCAGGTCGGGACGGCGGGCCACGCCGCCGAGACCGACCTCGTCGTCGCGGCCGTGCAGGAGCGGCCCCGGACGCGCCGCGAGCTCGCGGGACTGCTCGCCGCCCACGGTCGCCCCCTCGAAGGCATCGCGCTCGGCTACGTGCTCATGCAAGCCGAGCTCGACCGGCAGCTCGTCAGCGGGCCGCTCGACGGCAAGCAGCAGACCTACGCCGCGTTCGACGACCGCGTCCCCGCGGGCTACGGGCCGCTCGGCGAGCGGTTCGACCGCGACGCCGCGCTCGTCGAGCTGCTGCGGCGCTCCCTCGCGAGCCGCGCGTACGCGACGGTCAAGGACGTCGCGCAGTGGTCGGGCTTCACGCTCACCGAGGTGCGGCACGGGCTCGACCTGCTCGGGGCGGAGGTCGTGGCCGTGCCCGGCGCGGGCGCGCTGGAGGGCACGACCCTGTGGCGGCTCGCCGACGCCGACCCTCGCGTGGTCGATCCCGGCCCGTTCGTGGGCGCCCTCGCGCCCGACGGCGACCCGGACCGCCCGGTCGTCGACCTGCTGCAGAGCTACGACGAGCTCTTCACGTCCTACGGCGAGACGCGCAGGCTCGTCGTGGCGGAGGGCGTCGACCTGGGCGACCGGCTCGGGTCGTTCATCCACGGGCTCGCGGTCGACGGGGTGGTGGTCGGGCGGTGGCGCTGGGTCGTCGGGACGCGCGACGTCGTCGTCGAGCCGCAGTGGCGCCGCACGCCCACACGCGCGGAGACGGCGGCGTTCGACGAGCAGGTCGCCGCCGTCTCGGCCCACTGGGGGCGAACCGCTGACACGGCCCGCCGCGGCCGGTAGGGTGCGGGCACCCGCAGAGCGGCGGGTCACGCAGGGGACAGGGGGGAACGATGCGCGACACGGCGCGGGACGACAGGGCACGCCCGGACGGCACCGGGGACGACGGCGGACCGGGGCGGTCGACCCGCTGGCGGGCGCCGCTGGTCGGCGGGGCGCTCGTCGTCGCCGTGCTCGGGGTCGGGATCGCCGCGGCCCTGACCGGCCGCGCGGCGGGCACCGAGCCGAGCGACGCCGTCGGCGGTGCCCCGGCCGCGGAGGCCCCCGGGGACGACCCGGCGCTCGCCGCGGAGACCCCCGCGCCGGCACCGGTCGAGACGAACGGGGTGCAGCAGTGCGGCGCCGTCACCGGTACCGCGGGCACGCCGGTCCAGGTCCGGGGCGACGACGGCGAGCCGACCGAGCTCGGCGGTCTCGAGGGCTGGTGGAACAGCACGCCGGCGAGCGACGCCGGTGGGTGGCTCGACGTCGAGAAGTGGCCCCGTCAGGTGCTCGACCACCCCGCCACGGTCACGGTCGAGACGACGACCGGCACCGTCCTGGAGTCGTTCGACCGCCGGACCTGCACGGGCGTCGAGGACTGGACGGCGCCGGACCTGTCCGCGCTCCCGCCGTCGACCGTCGTCGTGCTCGACGCCGAGACGGGCGAGGTCCTGGCCGAGCACCCCGTCGAGCTCGTGACGCCCTGACCCGCACCGCTCAGGGGCGGGGCGGGCCGGGGCGCGTGACGAGGTGGATCAGCACCGACGTCAGGACGATCACCCCGACGTACACCGCCATCGCGACGGGCGACGTCACGGCGAGGACCGTCAGCGCGACGTTCCCCACGAGGTGCAGCACGACCGCCGCCGGCACCCCGCCCCGCAGGCGCTCGCTGACCAGCCAGTACGCGCTCGAGAGCGGGATCATGGCGAGCAGGAACAGCGCCGCCTCGACGCTCACGAGACCGAGGGACGACTGCCACGTCCCGGTGAGGGCGAACAGCGGCAGGTGCCAGACCGCCCACACCGCGCCGAGCACGACCGAGGTCGCGAGCGGCGACAGCCGACGCCGCAGGCGCGGCTGCGCGTAGCCGCGCCACCCGAACTCCTCCGACAGCGGCCCCGCGCACAGCGAGACGAGGGCGAACAGGAGCGGTCCGCCCGACCCGGCGACCGCCGCCGCCCCGGCCGACAGGTCCGCCGTCGGGCCGCCGAGGAACGGCACGACGAGCGCGGTCAGGACCGCGGGCGCGGCGCCGATCCCGACCGCGGCCGGGAGCCATCGGCCGGCCGCGCCCCAGCGCGCCGCGCGCGGGCTGCGGCGCCCCGCCGCGCGCAGCACGAGCGCCGCCAGCGTCGGGCCGAAGCCGCCGAGCGCGAAGAGCGCGAGCACGACGGGGTCGACGAGGTCGCCGCCGAGCAGCCAGGCGGCGCCCCACGACGCCCAGGACAGCCCGAACGCGAGCGCCCAGAACGCGGCGAGCCCGCCGCGGAGGGGCCGCTCGGGGCCGTCCGGGGACAGGGCGGAGCCGTCCGGGGACGCGGCGGGCGAGACGCGCCGGGACCGTGAGGCAGCGGGGAGAGGACGTGCGCTGGTCGTCATGTCTCGATCTCACCGCTTCGTCCCGTTCCGCGGACCCCGGGCCACCCCCGACCGAAGGTGGGGACAACCCCCCCGGTCCGGCTCGCCGACCACGGGCTTACCCGTCGTCGAGCACGACCTGGAGGTCGTTCCGGGCCCCAGAACGACGCTCATGTCGTGTTCGGCGGGGAGAGGGGTGGCAGGGTGGGGGCGTGACCGCGACGCCCGAACCCGCCCGGCCCGCGAACTGGGCGGGGAACCTCACCTATTCCTCGGCGGAGGTCGTGCACCCCGCGACGCCGGACGAGCTCGCCGACGTCGTGCGGCGCTCGCCGCGCGTCAAGGCGCTCGGGTCGCGACACTCGTTCGGGGACGTCGCGGACACGACCGGCACCCACGTCGTGCTCGACCGGTTCGACGACGGCCGCCCGCCCGTCGTGGTCGACCCCGCCACGGGCGTGGCGTCGGTCGCCGCGGGGCTGCGGTACGGCGACGTGACCCGGCAGGTGCAGGCCGCGGGCCGGGCGCTCGCGAACCTCGCGTCGCTCCCGCACATCTCCGTCGCGGGGTCGGTCGCGACGGCGACCCACGGCTCGGGCGACCGCGTCGGCTCGCTCGCGAGCGCCGTCGTCGGGCTGGAGCTGGTGACGGGCGACGGCGTGCGCCGGGCGCTGCGGCGCGGGGACCCGGACTTCGCCGGCGCGGTCGTCGCGCTCGGGGCGCTGGGCGTGGTGACCCGGGTGGAGCTCGAGACCGTCCCGACGTTCGACGTGCGCCAGGACGTGCACGTCGGACTGCCGTGGGACGCGGTGACCGCGCACTACGACGAGCTCACGGCGTCGGCGTACTCGGTGAGCCTCTTCACGGACTGGGGGCCCGACGGCGTGCAGCAGGTCTGGCGCAAGTCGCGCCTCGCGCCGGGGGAGACCGGGACCGCGCGTGCGGAGCTCTTCGGGGCGACGTCCGCCGCGACGACGCTGCACCCCCTCCCCGGCGTCGATCCCGTGCACTGCACGCGCCAGCTCGGTGAGCCCGGCCCGTGGAACGAGCGGCTGCCGCACTTCCGGCTCGACTTCACGCCGAGCAACGGCGCCGAGCTGCAGTCGGAGTACCTCGTGCCGCGCGCCCGCGCGCAGGAGGCGTTCGCCGCGATGCGCGACCTCGGCCCGCGCGTGACCCCGCTGCTCCAGGTGGGGGAGATCCGCACGGTCGCGGCCGACCCCGAGCCGCTGTGGCTGAGCCCGTTCGACGCCCCGGCGGTCGGCGTCCACCTCACGTGGAAGCCCCTGCCCGACGACGTCGCGCGCGTCCTGCCCGACGTCGAGGCCGCGCTCCTCCCGCTGGGCGCGCGCCCGCACTGGGGCAAGCTCTCGCACGCGCTCGTCCACGACCCGGGCTCGGTCGCGACGCTCTACCCCCGCTTCGACGACTTCGGCAGCCTCGTCCAGCGCCACGACCCGGAGGGCCGCTTCCTCGGCGGCTACGTCGAGCGCCTCCTGACATCCTGACCCCCGCCCCCCTCCCGCCCCCTTCCCGCCCCCGCCCCCTCCCGCCCCCGCCCCCACCCGCCGTCGAGCACGACATGAGGGTCGCTATGGGGAGATTGACGACCCTCATGTCGTGCTCGGCGGGGTGGTTCGTCACGGTTCGGCGTCGATGTCCCCGCCGGTTTGGTGAGTGGAGCGGTGCGGCCTCACACTCGTGCGCAGGTGCTGCGCACCGCCGGGTCCTCTGTTCCCCGTACGTTCCTCGGTCCTCCGGGCCGGGTGCCGACGTAACACGACGGAGACGATCGGTGTCTACGCTGCCCCTGCCCGGCCCCCACCCGATCGGAGAACACCATGCGTACGACCCTGCGCAAGCTCCCCCTCGGCCTCGTCGCGCTCACCGCGACGAGCGCCCTCCTGCTCACCGCGTGCACCGACGCGTCCCAGACCGGGACGGACGGCAGCACCGCAGGATCCGACGAGACGTCGTCCGCGCCGTCGTTCGACCCCTCGACGATCGAGGTCGACGAGGCGGCCGCCGCGCTGCTGCCCGAGGACGTCGCGTCCGCGGGGACGCTCGTCGTCGCCTCGAACACGGAGTACGCGCCCGCCGAGTTCATCGACGCGGACGGCACGACCCCGATCGGGTTCGACATCGACGTCATCAAGGCCGTCGGCGCGGCGCTCGGCCTCGACGTCGACGTCCAGTCGGCCGACTTCCCGGCGATCATCCCGGCGCTGGGCACCAAGTACGACGCCGGCATCTCCTCCTTCACGATCACGGAGGAGCGCATGCAGGAGGCCAACATGATCTCCTTCCTCAACGCGGGCTCCGCGTACGCGGTCGCGGCGGGCAACCCGGACGACGTCGACCCGGCGAGCCTGTGCGGCCTGACCGTCGCCGTCCAGACCGGCACCATCCAGGACGAGGACATCGCCGTGCAGAGCCAGGCGTGCACCGACGCGGGCGAGGAGAAGATCGACATCCTCCAGTACGAGTCGCAGTCCGACGCCACGACGAACGTCGCGGGCGGCAAGGCGCAGGTCCTCTACGCCGACTCGCCGGTCATCGGCTACGCGGTCGAGCAGACCGGGGGCCAGCTCGAGCAGCTCGGCGACGTGTTCGACAGCGCGCCGCAGGGCGTCGTCGTCGCGAAGGACGACACCGAGCTCGCCGCCGCGATCCAGGCGGCGCTGCAGTCGCTCATGGACAGCGGCCAGCTCGTCGAGATCCTCGGGGCGTGGGGCAGCGGCGACGCCGCGCTCGACACCGCGGAGATCAACCCGTCCGTCGGCTGACGGCCCCCGTTCTGCTCTCAGCTCATCCCCAGCCCAGTCTCC
>NZ_JBGNYC010000045.1:0-37153 GCF_051844275.1 Cellulosimicrobium sp. CpK407 | reverse complement strand
GGCTGGACCACGATCGGCGACGGCGCGATGGTCAGGGTGCGGAACGCCGCCTCGGCCTCGCCGGCCAGGTCGACGGCGCCGAGGCAGGACGCGTCGGCGACGAGCTCCCAGGCCGAGACCGCGGTCCGGGTGCCGTCCGGGGTGTTGGTCCAGGTCTGGCGGAACAACGGCTCCAACGCGACCTCGTCCGGGGTGCATCCCGGGTCGAATACCGCCGCGTTCTGCCCGTCCGGGCACACCGGCACCAGCCCGGGCAGCGTCGTGGCATGGTCACCGTCGTAGCACCGGTACGCCGGCCCGCGCCGGTACGCCTCCGACGCCGGACCACCGTCCGCCGCCGCGGGCACGTACTCCGCCCCACCATTCGGCGCCGCCGTACCGTGGACTATCGCCTTGCTGCCGCCCAGTTCACCCCAGATCTCCGCGTCCCGTGTTCCGTCTGGGGGTGCAACGTTCGCAACGATCGCACCAACGAGGCCAGCAAGTGCAAGTAGTCGCGCGGTCATTCGGCACTCGTCACAGCGAGAACGAGCCAGCCATCAGCCAGGTGCTTCATGTCGATCTGCAGCCTTCCGCTTGCCCCTTGATCCTCCGAGACAATCGAGCCGTCCACTGCGACACGCTTGTGAGGCGACTGCACGAAGTCGAACAAGACTGGAAACCCACCAACGAAGTCGTCGTATGCACCCACGTTTGGGTTAGTCACTTCGATTCCGGCTCCCGTGAACGAGTCGTCGTTTGCACGCACGTCGCTCGCCCGGTCGCGAACGCTGGTGCAGAACGTGCACGTCTCGGCCCACGTCATCGCGTCCCACTCGGCGGTGTCACCCGTCGCGAGAACGTACGCGTACAACGACAGGAAGTACTCCGCCGCCGCGGCGGCACCCTCGGCGTCGTCGCGGTCCATCGCCGCGGGACGTTCCGGCTTCACCGGTCCGGTCTCGCCAGGCGTCGGCGCGGGAGACTCCGACGGCGACGACACGACCGGCTCGTCGACGGACGGTGACGGACCAGGGCCGCCACCACCGGTGCACCCGGCGACCACGCACCCCACCGCGACGACGACACCCACGACGAGCGACCGCCGTCGGGCACGGGACAGCACACGAGAACGACGCACGAGACCCCCTGCAGATCGATGCGAACCACCCCGCACGCCACACCGACGGGGCGCGCGGACTGCCCAGCAACCTAGCGAAACCGCACCGCCGACGGAACCGCGCGTCCCGCCCTGTGGACAACGGAGGTTCGCCGTCCCGCTCCCCCGGCGATTCGGTCAGCCGGACGCACGGACCGGCGGGTCACGATCGACGTCGCCCGGTGGCGCGGGGTGAGCAGCGAGACGTGGCCCCTCGTGGAGCGCGCCGGAGGGCCACGTCTCACGACGCGCCGACCATTCGGGCACCCGCACCCCGTGCGCGCGCCGTCAGGAGCGCGACGTCACGTGCGCGTCGAGGTGCGCGAGGGAGGACGCCATCCCGGTGGCGTGGTCCTCCGGGGAGATGCCCGACGGCACGCCCGTCGCCCGCACGGTGACACGGGCGCCGTCGTCTGCGGGCTCGACGGTCCAGGTCATCGTCATGGTCCCGGCGAACGCCGGGTCGTCGGACGCGAAGTCGACCTGCTGCACGACCCTCCGGCCGGGGACGAGGTCGACGATCGCGACGTCGACGACGTCGGTCCCCTCGCCGGTCTTGCCGGGGTCGGCCTGCGGGTCGTCGTAGGCGAGGACCATGCGGTAGCCGCCGCCGGGGCGCAGGTCGAAGCGCTCGAAACGGCCCGACATGCCGTCGGGCGGGAGCCACGCGGCGAGCGCGTCCCGGTCGACGAGGGCCCGGTAGACGTCGCGGGGCGCGGCGGCGACGAGGCGCGACGCCTCGTCGACCCGGCCGGCTCCCGCGGTGGTCACGACCGCTCCAGCACCGTCCGGTAGACGTCGAGCGTGCGCTCGCCGATCGCGTCCCACGCGAAGTGGTCCTCGACGCGCTGCCGCGCGGCACGGCCCATCTCGGCGGCGCGCTCGGGGTCGCTCACGACCTGGGTCAGCGCGGCCGCGAGGTCCGCGACGAACCGGTCGGGGTCCAGCGGGGTGCCCGTGCCGTCGTCCGCCTGGTCGATGGGCACGAGGAGGCCCGTGACGCCGTCGTCCACGACCTCGGGGATGCCGCCCGTGGCGGTCCCGACGACCGGCAGGCCGACCGCCATGGCCTCGAGGTTGACGATGCCGAGCGGCTCGTACACGGACGGGCAGACGAACACGGTGGACGCGGCGAGCACGGCGACGAGCTCGGCTCGCGGGAGCATCTGCTCGATCCAGACGACGCCGCTGCGCTCCTTCTGCAGCTCGGCGACGGCGCCGCTCACCTCGGCGGCGATCTCCGGGGTGTCGGGGGCGCCGGCGCACAGGACGAGCTGGACGTCGTCGGGCAGCGAGCGTGCGGCGCGCAGCAGGTACGGCAGGCCTTTCTGGCGCGTGATCCGGCCGACGAACACGACGGCGGGACGGTCGGGGTCGATCCCGAGGGCGCGCACGACCCCGTCCGCGCCGCCGCGCTGCGTCTCCGACTCCGGACGCCGCCAGCCGTCGAGGTCGATGCCGTTGTGCACCACGTGGACCTTCGCGGGGTCGACCTGCGGGTAGACCCGCAGGATGTCGTCGCGCATGCCACCGGACACGGCGATGATCCCCGCCGCACCCTCGTACGCGGTGCGCTCGGCCCAGGACGACAGCGCGTACCCGCCGCCGAGCTGCTCGGCCTTCCACGGGCGCAGCGGCTCGAGCGAGTGCGCGGAGAGCACGTGCGGGACGCCGTGCAGGAGGCCCGCGAGGTGGCCGCCGAGGTTCGCGTACCAGGTGTGGGAGTGCACGAGGTCGGCGCCTGCCACGTCGTCGGCCATCTGGAGGTCGACGCCGAACGTCCCGAGCGCGGCGTTCGCACCGGACAGGACGCCCGGGACCGAGTAGCCGGTCACGTCGTCCTCGGCGCGCGGGCCGTCGAAGCAGCGCACGCGCACGTCGACGTGGCGGCGCAGGACCGCGGACAGCTCGGCGACGTGCACGCCGGCGCCGCCGTAGACGTGCGGCGGGTACTCACGGGTCAGCAGGTCCACTCTCACGCGCCACACCGTAGCCGAGTCGCCCGCCACGGTCCCGCGATGACCGCCGGTGCGGACGGCGCGGACGCGCCGCGCCCACGATGCGGGTCCCTGCTGCGTGGTGCCGCCCCGAGGGGCTACCGTCTGGGCATGGCCGCCGCACCACGAGTCCTCGCCATCGTCCTCGCCGGGGGCGAGGGCAAGCGCCTCATGCCGCTCACCGCGTCCCGGGCCAAGCCCGCGGTGCCGTTCGGGGGCATCTACCGCCTCGTGGACTTCGCGCTGTCCAACCTGGTGAACTCGCACTACCTGCACATCATCGTGCTCACGCAGTACAAGTCCCACAGCCTGGACCGGCACATCACCAAGACGTGGCGCATGTCGTCGCTCCTGGGCAACTACGTGGCGCCGGTGCCCGCGCAGCAGCGCGTCGGCAAGCACTGGTACCTCGGCAGCGCCGACGCGATCTACCAGTGCCTCAACATCATCGACGACGAGCGGCCGGACATCGTCGTCGTCGTCGGCGCGGACCACGTGTACCGCATGGACTTCTCCCAGATGGTCGACGCGCACGTCGAGTCGGGCGCGCAGCTCACCGTCGCGGGCATCCGGCAGCCGATCTCCATGGCGGACCAGTTCGGCGTCATCGAGACCGACCCGAAGGACCAGACGAAGATCGCGGCGTTCCGCGAGAAGCCCAAGGACCCGGTCGGCCTCGCGGACTCGCCCGACGAGGTGCTCGCGTCGATGGGCAACTACGTCATCGACACCGACGCGCTCGTCGAGGCCGTGACGTCGGACGCCGCGAACGCGGACTCGCGCCACGACATGGGCGGCGACATCGTGCCCGCGTTCGTCGAGAAGGGCACGGCGGCGGTCTACGACTTCATCCGCAACGACGTCCCCGGCTCGACGGACCGCGACCGCGACTACTGGCGCGACGTGGGGACGATCGACTCGTACTACGACGCGAACAAGGACCTCATCGCCGTCACGCCGGTCTTCAACCTCTACAACGAGGAGTGGCCGCTGCACACGGGCTACACGGGCCTGCCGCCCGCGAAGTTCGTGCACGCGGGCCGCGGGCGCCTCGGGCACGCCGCGGACTCGATCGTCTCCCCCGGCGTGATCATCTCGGGCGCGACGGCGGTCGGATCGGTCCTCTCTCCCGGCACCTACCTGCACTCGTGGTCGTCCGTCTCGGACTCCGTGCTCATGGACGGCGTCCAGGTGCACCGGCACGCGCAGGTCCACCGCGCGATCATCGACAAGAACGTCGTCGTGGGCGAGCAGGCGCGCATCGGGCTCGACCCGGAGCAGGACCGCGCCCGCGGGTTCACGGTCACCGAGTCCGGTATCACCGTCGTCCCCAAGGGGACGGTCGTCGAGTGACACCGTCCTCCCTCGGCGTCGTGCCCGACGCCGTCCGCGCCGCGCTGCCCGACGACGCGCCCGCCGAGGCGCCCGGCCCGGGCGTCGACGAGACCGACACCGCGAGGAGCCCCCGCGTGACCCCCGACCCCACGAGCGGCCCCGTCCGGCTCCTCGTCATGGACGTGGACTCGACGCTCATCGAGCAGGAGGTCATCGAGCTGCTCGCCGACCACGCGGGCACACGCGCCGAGGTCACCGAGGTGACCGAGCGCGCGATGCGCGGCGAGATCGACTTCGGGGCGTCGCTGCGCGAGCGCGTCGCGACCCTCGCCGGGGTTCCCGTCGAGGCCTTCGCCGACGTCCGCGCCCGCGCGACGTTCACGCCGGGCGTGCGCGAGCTCGTCGCCGAGGCGCGCCGTCGCGGCTGGGAGGTCGGGCTCGTGTCGGGCGGTTTCGAGGAGATCGTCGCCGACCTCGCGGCGGAGCTGGGGATCACGCGCTTCCGCGCGAACCGGCTCGAGGTCGCCGACGGTCGGCTCACCGGTCGCACGACCGGCCCGGTCGTGGACCGCGCCGCGAAGGAGGTCGCGCTGCGCGAGTTCGCGGCCGAGCTCGGCCTGCCGATGAGCGCGACGATCGCCGTGGGCGACGGTGCGAACGACCTCGACATGATCGGCGCCGCGGGCATCGGGGTCGCGTTCGCCGCGAAGCCGGTCGTGCGCGCGCAGGCCCCCTACGGCGTCGACGGGCCGCGCATCGACGCCGTCCTCGACGTCGTCGACCGGGTGGACGCCACCCGCTGAGCCGCGACGGCCACGCGAGAGAGCCCTGGTCCGCACGGACCAGGGCTCTCTCGCGTCACGAGCAGGGCGCGACCGTCAGGACGGGCGACCCACGTAGGTGAGCAGCGCGCTGCGGGGCGCCCAGGCGTCCCAGGCTGTCGCGGACTCCAGGACGGAGTAGGTCGCCGTCGGCACGCCGACGCGCACCTGGGCGAGCGCCCCACCGTCGGACGCCGGGTCTGCGAGGTGCGACGCCGTCGCCGCCATCGTGGGCTCGTGCCCGACGACGAGCAGCGTGCGCACGCGCGAGTCCGTCGTGCGCACGAGGTCCAGCACGTCGGTCACGTCCGCCGCGTAGAGGCCGTCGCTCACCACGACCTCCGGGTCCACGTCGCCCAGGTGAGCGGCGAGCAGCTCCCAGGTCTGGCGCGTGCGCAGCGCCGACGAGCACAGCACGCGCTCGGGGACGAGCCCCGTCTCGCGCAGCGCGCCGCCGACCCGGCCCGCCTGGCGCCGCCCGTTGAGCGCGAGGGGGCGCAGCACGTCGTCGACGCTCCCGCCGCCGGGCTCCGCCTTGGCGTGGCGCAGGAGGACGAGGCGGCGCACGCCGCCGTCGATGGTCTCCGCGCCCATGCTCTCCTCCTGAGTCACTGCCCCATGGCGTGCACGCCGCCGTCGACGTGCACGATCTCACCGGTCGTCGCCGGGAACCAGTCGGACAGGAGCGCGACGACCGCGCGCGCGGCGGGCTCCGCCGTCGTCTGGTCCCAGCCGAGGGGCGCGCGCTTGGGCCAGCCGTCCTCCATCTGCTCGAAGCCGGGGATGGACTTGGCGGCCGTCGTGCGGATCGGGCCCGCGGAGACGAGGTTGGCCCGGATGCCGTCGGGGCCGAGGTCGCGCGCGAGGTAGCGGTTCGCGGACTCGAGGCCGGCCTTCGCCACGCCCATCCAGTCGTAGACCGGCCACGCGAACTGCGCGTCGAACGTGAGACCCACGACGGCCCCGCCGTCGGTCATGAGCGGCTTCGCGGCGACCGCGAGCGACTTGTAGGAGAACGTCGAGACCTGGAGCGCGGTGGCGACGTCCTCCCAGGTGCCCGAGAGGAAGTTGCCGCCCATGACGCTCTGCGGGGCGAAGCCGATCGAGTGCACGACGCCGTCGAGGCGGTCGGTGTGCTCGCGGAGGGCGTCGGCCAGGCCGGCGAGGTCGTCGTCGTTCGTCACGTCGAGCTGCACGACGGGCGCCTCGACGGGCAGGCGCTTGGCGAAGGCCTGCGTGAGCTTCATCTGGCGGCCGAACGAGGAGAGCACGACCTCGGCCCCCTCCTCCTGCGCGAGGCGCGCCGCGTGGAACGCGATCGAGGAGTCGGTGAGCACTCCCGTGATCAGGAGCTTCTTGCCGTCGAGCAGACCCATCGGTTTCCTTCCGTCGTGCACCCGCCGTGCGGGCGCGCTGAGGCTGAGCGTACTGAAAGAGAGGGGGCGCGGGCGCACGAGTGACCGTGGCCCGGACGCGCGTCGGGTCAGTGACCCATGCCGAGGCCGCCGTCGACGGGGATGACGGCCCCGGAGACGTACGCGGCGTCGTCGGACGCGAGGAACTGCACGACACCGGCGACCTCGTCGGCCTGCGCGAAGCGCCCGGCGGGGATCGCGGCCTTGTACGCGGCCTGGCGCTCCTCGGGGAGCTCGGCGGTCATCGCGGTGTCGATGAACCCGGGCGCCACGACGTTCGCCGTGATGTTGCGCGACCCGAGCTCGCGCGTGATCGAGCGCGCCATGCCGACGAGCGCCGCCTTGGAGGACGCGTAGTTGACCTGCCCGGCGCCGCCGTACAGACCGATCACCGACGACACGAGCACGATGCGTCCGCGCCGCAGCCGGATCATGCCCTTGCTCACGCGGCGCACGCAGCGGAACGTGCCGGTGAGGTTGACGTCGATCACGGACTCGAAGTCCTCGTCGGTCATGCGCAGCAGGAGCTGGTCGTGCGTCACGCCCGCGTTCGCGACGAGCACCTCGACCGGCCCGAGCTCCTTCTCGATCTCGGTGAACGCGGCGTCGACGGCGGCGGTGTCGGTGATGTCCGCCACGGCACCGAGCACGCCGTCGGGCAGGTCGCCGCCGCGGTAGACGGTCGCGACGCGGTCGCCGTTCGCCACGAACCGCTCGGCGATGGCACGGCCGATCCCCCGGTTCGCGCCGGTGACGACGACGGTGCGCGGGGCGGGTGCGGTGGCTTCGGACACGGTGCGGCTCCTCGGGACGGTCGGGTGGGACGGCGGCCGGGGACGGGTCCCGCACGGCCGGTGCCAGGGGGCCCGTGCGGGCTCGTGACGGAGCCGCGCGAACGCGCCGCACCGACCGTACCGTGCGCGGGCCCCGCCGTGCGCGGTACGGCGAGGTCACACCGCTCCCCCACACTTTGTGGGGTCCCGACAAACGTAGACTGGGCGGGTGAGCACACGACGCACGGCCCGGAGGTCGGCCGAGGCGGTCCCGAGCATCACGTCAGCCCCGGAGCCCCTGGCCGCCGACCAGTCGCGCCGCGAGCGCAAGTACCTCATCCAGATGGGTATCCGCATCGTGTGCTTCGTGGCCGCGATCCTCGTCGCGCCGAGCTGGCTGACCTGGGTGTTCGCCGCTGCGGCGATCGTCCTGCCGTACAGCGCGGTGCTCATCGCCAACGCCGGGCGCGACCAGGCCCAGTACGACACCTCGCCGATGGAGCACCGCGCGCTGCCCGCGGCCGGGGTGCCGGGATCCCACGGGATCGCCGGCGCAGGACCGCGCGACCCGCAGGACCACGAGGAGGACGACCGGTGACCGATGTGCTGGGCCTCGCCGACCCCGTCGGCGAGGAGGACCTGGTGTGCAGCGCCAAGGGCTGCCGTGAGCCGGCCGCGTGGGGGCTGCTGTGGAACAACCCCAAGATCCACACGCCCGAGCGGCGCAAGGTCTGGCTCGCGTGCGACGCGCACCGCGAGCACCTGGAGACGTTCCTCGGCGCCCGCTCGTTCTGGCGCACGACCGTGCCGGTCGACGAGCTCGAGCGCCGGGCGGCCCCGTGACGCAGGCTGCACCGTCGGGCCCGGCGTCGGGCGCCCCGGCAGGCCCGACGCCGGAGCGCGCCACCGCGGAGGCCCACCAGCCGCGCACGCCGCGCCAGTGGGTGACCCTCGCGGTCGGGGTGGTCGTCCTGGTCGCCCTGTGCCTCGTGGCGGGGCGCTGGCAGTGGAACCGGTACGTCTCGCGCGAGGCGGAGATCGAGCGCATCGAGACGAACTACACGTCCGAGCCCGTCCCGGTCGACGAGGTCCTCGACGGTCCGGGCGCCACGCTCGACGAGGCCGACCTCTGGCGTCCCGTGACGCTCGTGGGCCGCTACGAGACCGACGCGACCGTCCTCCTGCGCAACCGCCCCGTCGGCGGCAGCCCCGGTTTTCACGTGCTCGTCCCGTTCGTGACGAACCCCACGCCGTCCGCGCCCGACGGGCTCGTCGTGGTCGTCGACCGCGGGTTCGTGCCGCTCGGCAGCGACGCCGTCACGCCGGGCGACGTCCCCGTGCCCCCGGAGGGCGAGGTCGAGGCGACCGTGACGCTGCGCGGCGACGAGCCGCCGTCGGGCCGGGACGCTCCCGACGGGCAGGTCCAGGCGGTCGCCACCGACCAGGTGCTCGCCGCCGGGCCCGACGGCGCCGCGTGGGCCGAGGGCCGGACCGTCGGCGCGTACGGCCAGCTCCGCACGGAGGTGCCGCCCGCGGCCGAGACGCTGGAGGCGCTGCCCAAGCCCGACACCGACCCGGGGTCGCACCTGTCGTACGCATTCCAGTGGGGCGTGTTCGCGATCGGCGCGGTCGCCGGCTTCTGGCTCCTCGTCCGCCGCGACCGTCGGGACGCGCGCGGCGAGGAGACGACGCTCACCGCGGGCGACCTGCTCGCCGCCCGGGATCCCGCCGGCACCCGCGCACGGCGTGAGCCGCGCAGCCGCCGGCCGAGCGCCGAGGACGAGGAGGACGCCCTCGTCGACGCCCAGCTCGGCGCAGGCCGTGAGACCGCGCCGGACCGACGGCCCGCTCAGGCCAGCGAGACGAGCTCCGCGTAGTCGTCGCTCCACAGGTCCTCGTCGCCGTCCGGCAGCAGCAGGACGCGCTCGGGCTCGAGCGCCTCGACCGCGCCGTCGTCGTGCGTGACCATGACGACCGCGCCCTCGTACGTCTTGAGCGCCCCGAGGATCTCGGCGCGCGACGCCGGGTCGAGGTTGTTCGTCGGCTCGTCGAGGAGCAGCACGTTCGCGGCCGAGACGACGAGCGTCGCGAGCGCGAGGCGCGTCTTCTCCCCGCCGGACAGCACCTTGGTCGGTTTGTCCGCGTCGTCGCCGGAGAACAGGAACGACCCGAGCACGGACCGCACCTGCGTGTCGGTGAGGTCGGGCGCGGCGTGGCGCAGGTTCTCGACGACGGTCGCGTCCATGTCGAGCGTATCGTGCTCCTGGGCGTAGTAGCCGATCTTCAGGCCGTGGCCCGGGTGCACCTCGCCCGTGTCCGGCTGCTCGACGCCGCCGAGGATGCGCAGGAGCGTCGTCTTGCCGGCGCCGTTGAGGCCGAGCACGACGACGCGGCTGCCGCGGTCGATCGCGAGGTCGACGCCCGCGAACACCTCCTGCGACCCGTACGCCTTGGACAGCCCGCTCGCGGTGAGCGGCGTGCGGCCGCACGGCGCCGGCTTGGGGAACCGCAGCTTGGCGACCTTGTCGGTCTGCCGCTCGCCCTCGATGCCCGCGAGCATCTTCTCGGCGCGGCGCATCATCTGCTGCGCGGCGACGGCCTTCGTGGCCTTGGCGCGCATCTTCTCGCCCTGGGCGAGCAGCGCGCCCGCCTTCTTCTCGGCGTTCTGCCGCTCGCGACGGCGGCGGCGCTCGTCGGACTCGCGCTGCGCGAGGTAGGCGTCCCACCCGAGGTTGTACTGGTCGAGCTCGCCGCGGTTCGCGTCGAGGTGGAAGACCTTGTTCACGGTCGCGCGCAGCAGCTCGACGTCGTGGGAGATCACGACGAACCCGCCGCCGTACGACTTGAGGTAGTCGCGCAGCCAGATGATCGAGTCCGCGTCGAGGTGGTTCGTCGGCTCGTCGAGGAGCAGCGTCTCGACCCCGGAGAACAGGATGCGCGCGAGCTCGATGCGGCGGCGCTGACCGCCGGACAGCGTGCTCAGCGGCTGCCCGAGCACCCGGTCGTCGAGGCCGAGGTTGCTCGTGATGCGGTGCGCCTCGCTCTCGGCCGCGTAGCCGCCCGCGGCGAGGAAGCGCGCCTCGAGCTTCGGGTAGCGCTCCATGGCGGCCTCGTGCGTCTCGACGTCGGCGCTCGCCATCGCACCCTCGGTCTCGCGCATCTGGCGCACGATCTTGTCGAGGCTGCGGGCCGAGAGCACCCGGTCCATCGCGATGACGTCGAGGTCGCCCGTGCGCGGGTCCTGCGGCAGGTAGCCGATGTCGTTGCCGCGCGTGATCTTCCCGGCCGTCGGCTGGGTCTCCCCCGCGAGCGTCTTGGTCAGGGTCGTCTTGCCGGCGCCGTTGCGCCCGACGAGTCCGATCCGGTCGCCCGAGGCGATCTGGAAGGTCGCCTCGTGCAGCAGGACGCGGGCGCCGACGCGCAGCTCGACGCCGTGAGCGGTGATCACGGGAGGGTCCTCTCGGGTGGTGCGGTGCCCGACGACGGCCCTCGCCCGGCCGGTCGGCCGGCGGCTCGTCGTGGGGCCGGGTGCGTGCTCCCCGGCGTCCGGGCCTCGTCGATTCTACGGGGGCCCGCCGTCGCGTCCCACCCCATTCCGCCGGAGGGGCGTGCGACGGCGCTGCTCGGCGCCGAGATCGTGCTCGCGCCGGCCGGGCACCCCCACCAGGACGCCTGGCGCACGGCCCGGCGGTAGCGTTGACCTGTGACTTTCCAGGAGGGTGGCTCGTTCGAGGGCGGGCGGGTCCGCAAGGGCGGCGGTCGGCGCGGCACGATGATCGCGGGCGGCGGGATCGGGGCGGTGCTCGTCGCGCTGCTCATCGCGTTCGTCGGCAACCAGACCGGCGTCGACCTCAGCGCGCTCACGGGCGGCGACGGGTCCGACTCGGGCGCGTACGGCGAGGGCCAGCAGGAGTACATCGACGCGTGCACGGCCGAGGAGGCGAACACGACGCGCGAGTGCCGCCTCAACGGCACCGTGCAGTCGCTCGACGCGTACTGGACCGACGCGCTCCCCGAGCAGGCAGGCGTCACGTACGACCTGCCCCAGGTCGTGAGCTTCACCGGACAGGTCTCGACGGGCTGCGGCGCGGCGACGAGCGCCGTCGGGCCGTTCTACTGCCCGCCCGACCAGACCGTCTACATCGACCTCGGCTTCTACGACGACCTCACGAGCCGGTTCGGCGCCAACGACGGCGGCCTCGCGGAGATGTACGTCGTCGCGCACGAGTTCGGCCACCACATCGAGCAGCTCGTCGGCGCGATGGACGCGGCGAACCGGCAGGGCACCGGTCCCGAGTCCGACTCCGTGCGCATCGAGCTCATGGCCGACTGCCTCGCCGGCATGTGGGCGGGCCACGCCGCGAGCACTGTCGACCCGGACACCGGCGTGACGTTCCTCGCGCCGATCACCGACCAGGAGCTGAACGACGCGCTGTCCGCCGCGTCCGCCGTCGGCGACGACCGCATCCAGGAGGCCGCGACCGGCCAGGTGAACCCCGAGGGCTGGACCCACGGGTCGAGCGAGCAGCGCCAGCGCTGGTTCACCATCGGCTACAACGGTGGCACCCTCCAGGACTGCAACGCCCTCTCCGCGTCGACCCTCTGACCGCTCCAGCCGAGATCGACCCGGCCGCCCCGAGATCGGCCCTCACGGGGTCGATCTCGGACGGGCAGGTCGACCTCGCAGGCCGTCGTCACAGCTCGATCGAGTACATGCGCGAGCCTGTCACCTTCTCGTAGCCCAGGCTCGCGTAGAGGCCGTGCGCTCCGGACGGGTTCTCGGTGTCGACGTCGAGCGCGGCGTACTGCATGCCGTCCGCGGCGAACGCGCGCATCCCGGCCGCGAGCGCCGCGACGGCGACGCGACGCCCCCGGTACGCGCTGCGCACGCCGAGGATCTCGGTGTAGCCGAACGTGTAGCCGCGCACGGGGAAGTCCTCGTCGTAGCGGCCGGCCATCTCGTAGCCGACGACGAGCGGCTGGCCGGCGCGCAGGGCCGCGGCGGTCTCGGCGTCCGTCGTCGGGTCGGCGAGGAGCGCCTCGACGTCGGGCGCGTCGTCGACCACGAGGAAGGACCACTGGGGCGCGAACTCGCTGCGCCCGTGCGTCCACGCCTCGGCGGTGCGGGGTTCGCTCCCCCAGTGGTCGCGGAACGCGTCGTTGTGCGCGAGGCGGGTCGCCTCGTCGAGCTCCGTCGACCACGGGACGAGTCGCAGCGACCCGTCGAGCGGCACCTCGGGGATGGGCGTGGCCAGGTCGCGACGCAGGTCGGCGTAGAAGCGCCGGGTCTCGAGCCCGAAGCGCGCGTAGAGCCGCGCCTTCTCGGGTGGGTCGGTGTCCTCGCCGTAGGTGAGCAGGCGCGCGGGCAGCTCCTTGCCGCTCGCCGCGAGGAGCTGGCGTCCGCGCGCGATCTCCCAGGCGAACAGCTCGCGCCCGACGCCGCGCCCGCGGTGGGTGGGGTGGACGCCGCCCCAGAGGAACGCGCGCACGGTGTTCGCGTCGCCCGGGTTGGTGTCGACGAGCGCGTACGCGCGCAGCGTCCCGTCGGTCTCGACGCCGACGAGCGAGTCGGCCGCGAGGTCGCGCCACGGCGCGGTGAACAGCTCCTCGACCTCGCCGATCGTCTCGCGGTACGGCTCCTGGTCCGCCTCGGCGACGCCGTTGCGCAGGGCCAGCAGCGCGGGCGCGTCGGCCGGCACGGCGGGGCGCCAGGTCAGGTCGCCGGCGGTCACGGCCGGGAGGGTCGACGGCGCGGCGGCGCGCTCGACGATCGGGGCGAGCGTCGCGGGGGCCGGGTTCTCGACCTGGTCGGTCGCGGGAGAGGACATGCCGACCACGGTAGGTGCGCCCGCGCCGTCGGGCACGCGCTTTTCTCCGGTCCCCGGTCACCCCGCCAGTGACGCGCCGCGGCACGAGGGATGCACGACGAGGTGCGTCTCTCGGTCGGGATGGCGTCCCTCGCCGAGCACGGCGGTCCGCTGAGACGGGTCCCCACGACCGAGCAGGCGCGATCTACGCTGCGTAGCATGCCGATCGTCGTACCCCAGGACCTCGCCGACGCCCGTTCCCGGGCCCTTGCCGACGCGCTGCGCACGCGCGTCGTCGTGGCCGACGGCGCGATGGGCACGATGATCCAGGAGCAGGACCCGACGCTCGAGGACTACCAGGGCCTCGAGGGCTGCAACGAGATCCTCAACGTCTCGCGCCCGGACATCATCGCGGCGGTGCACGACGCGTACCTCGAGGTCGGGGTCGACGCGATCGAGACGAACACGTTCGGCGCCAACTGGTCCAACCTGTCGGACTACGACATCGACGACCGCATCCGCGAGCTCGCCGCGGCCGGGGCGAGGATCGCGCGCGAACGGGCCGACGCGTTCGCGACCGACGAGCAGCCGCGCTGGGTGCTCGGCTCGATGGGGCCGGGGACCAAGCTGCCGAGCCTCGGGCACACGACGTACGCGCACCTGCGCGACACGTTCGCCGAGCAGGCCGCGGGCCTCCTGGAGGGCGGGGTCGACGCGATCCTCGTCGAGACGAGCCAGGACCTGCTCCAGGCCAAGGCCGCGGTGACGGGATCGCGGAACGCGATGCGCGACGTCGGGCGCGAGGTCCCCGTCATCGTCCAGGTGACGGTCGAGACGACGGGCACGATGCTCATGGGCTCCGAGATCGGGGCCGCGCTCACGACGCTCCAGGCGCTCGGCGTCGACGCGATCGGCCTCAACTGCGCGACCGGCCCGGCCGAGATGAGCGAGCACCTGCGGCACCTGTCGCGGCACGCGGAGATCCCGGTGACGTGCATGCCCAACGCCGGGCTGCCGGTGCTCGGCCCGAACGGCGCGACGTACCCGCTGACGCCGGACGAGCTCGCGGCCGCGCACACCCAGTTCGTCACCGAGTTCGGCCTGGGCCTCGTGGGCGGCTGCTGCGGCACGACGCCCGAGCACCTGCGCCGCGTCGTCGAGGCGGTGCGCGCGCGGCCCGTCGTCGAGCGGCACCCGGAGCGGGAGAACGGCGTCGCGAGCCTGTACTCGCACACGGACCTGCACCAGGACGCGTCGTTCCTCGCGATCGGCGAGCGCACGAACGCGAACGGCTCCAAGGCGTTCCGCGAGGCGATGCTCGCGGAGAACTGGGACGAGTGCGTCGAGATCGCGCGGGCGCAGACGCGCGACGGCGCGCACCTGCTCGACGTGTGCATCGACTACGTGGGGCGCGACGGCGTCGCGGACGTGCGCGAGGTCGTGTCGCGCCTCGCCAGCGCGTCCACGCTGCCCCTCGTCATCGACTCGACCGAGCCGGAGGTCATCGCCGCGGGCCTCGAGCTCGTGGGCGGGCGCGCCGTCGTGAACTCGGTGAACTTCGAGGACGGCGACGGCCCGACGTCGCGGTTCGCGCGGATCATGCCGCACGTCGTCGAGCACGGGGCGGCCGTCGTCGCGCTGACGATCGACGAGGAGGGCCAGGCGCGCACCGCGTCGGGCAAGGTGGAGATCGCGACCCGGCTCGTCGAGACGCTCACGCGCGACTGGGGCATGCGCGTGGACGACATCATCGTCGACGCGCTGACGTTCCCCATCGCCACGGGCCAGGAGGAGACCCGGCGCGACGCCATCGAGACGATCGAGGCGATCCGCGAGATCACGCGCCGCTACCCCGGCATCCACACGACGCTGGGGGTGTCGAACGTGTCGTTCGGCCTCAACCCCGCGGCGCGCACGGTGCTCAACTCGGTGTTCCTCCACGAGGCCGTCGAAGCCGGGCTGGACTCCGCGATCGTGCACGCCGCGAAGATCCTCCCCCTCGCGCAGATCCCCGCCGAGCAGCGCGAGGCCGCGCTCGACCTCGTGTGGGACCGGCGGCGGTACGACGACGAGGGGAACCTCGTGCACGACCCGCTCGCCCGGCTGCTCGAGCTCTTCGAAGGCGTGGACTCCGCGGCGCTCAAGGACCAGCGCGCGGCGGAGCTCGCCGCGCTGCCGGTCGGCGAGCGGCTCGAGCGGCGGATCGTCGACGGCGCGCGCAAGGGCCTCGAGGAGGACCTCGACGCCGCGATGGCGTCCGGGCTCAAGGCGCTCGAGATCGTCAACGACCACCTGCTCGAGGGCATGAAGGTCGTGGGCGACCTGTTCGGGCGCGGTGAGATGCAGCTCCCCTTCGTGCTGCAGTCCGCCGAGGTCATGAAGACGGCGGTCGCCTACCTCGAGCCGCACATGGAGAAGATCGAGGGCTCGACCGGGTCCAAGGGCACGATCGTGCTCGCGACCGTGCGCGGCGACGTGCACGACATCGGCAAGAACCTCGTCGACATCATCCTCACCAACAACGGCTACACGGTCGTGAACATCGGCATCAAGCAGCCGATCTCCGCGATGATCGAGGCCGCCGAGGAGCACGACGCCGACGTCATCGGCATGTCCGGCCTGCTCGTGAAGTCCACCGTCGTGATGAAGGAGAACCTCGCGGAGCTCACGTCGCGCGGGCTCGCCGGCCGCTGGCCGATCCTGCTCGGTGGCGCGGCGCTCACCCGCACGTACGTCGAGGACGACCTCGCGGGCCAGTTCCCCGGCGTCGTCCGGTACGCGCGCGACGCGTTCGAGGGCCTGCGCCTCATGGAGCCGCTCGTGCGCGTCGCACGCGGCGAGTCGCCCGACGCCGTCGGGCTGCCGGCGCTCAAGAAGCGCCGGCACGCCGTGGTCACCGTGACCGAGACGCCTGTCGAGGACCTGCCCGCGCGGTCCGACGTCGCGGCCGACAACCCGGTGCCCGCTCCCCCGTTCTGGGGCACGCGCCTCGTCAAGGGCGTCCAGCTCGCCGAGTATGCGGCGTTCCTCGACGAGCGCGCGACGTTCATGGGCCAGTGGGGCCTCAAGCCGGGCCGGGGAGACGACGGGGCGTCCTACGAGGAGCTCGTCGAGACCGAGGGCCGCCCGCGGCTCAACGCCTGGTACGAGCGGATCCGCACCGAGGGCGTCGTCGACCCGTCGGTCGTGTACGGGTACTTCCCGGTGTGGTCGGAGGGCGACGACGTCGTCGTCGCGCACCACGGCGCCGGGCTCGCGGGGATCGGCGCGCCCGACGGCGGGTCGGGCGGAGAGCCCGGGACCGAGCGGTTGCGCTTCACGTTCCCGCGCCAGCGCCGCGACCGACACCTGTGCCTCGCCGACTTCGTCAAGCCGCGGTCGTGGGTCGAGGAGACCGGCCGGTACGACGTGCTGCCCGTCCAGCTCGTCACCATGGGCGCGAGCGTCGACCAGCACACCGCGAAGCTCTTCGCGGGGAACCACTACCGCGAGTACATGGAGCTGCACGGGCTGTCGGTGCAGCTCACCGAGGCGCTGGCGGAGATGTGGCACTCGCGCGTGCGCGCCGAGCTCGGCTTCGCCGACGAGGACCCGACCGAGGTCGAGGGCATGTTCAAGCTCGAGTACCGGGGCGCGCGCTTCTCGCTCGGCTATCCCGCGTGTCCCGACATGGAGGACCGCACCAAGATCGTCGAGCTCCTGCGCCCCGAGCGCGTGGGCGTCGAGCTCTCCGCGGAGCTCCAGCTCCACCCGGAGCAGTCGACCGATGCGTTCGTGTTCCACCACCCCGAGGCAAAGTACTTCAGCGTCTGACCGCGCCACGAGGTCTCGGGCGCCCGCCGACCGGCCCGCCGGCGATGTGCCAGCGGGCCGGCCGTGGGTGCTACCGCGTCACTTCGACGTGGCCGCGACGTTGATCCCCACCGTCGTCCAGTCGCGGGTGCCGGCACTGTCGGTCGCGATCAGACGGGCGGTGTACCTGCCCGGCTGGGTGTAGACGTGGGTCGCCTCGGCGCCCTCCGCCGTCGTCCCGTCCCCGAAGTCCCAGACGTAGGACCCGATGGTGCGACCCTCCGGAGCGACCGCGGAGCCGCTGAGCGTGACCGCGATGCCGGCGGGGCCGCCTCCGCGGCTCGCCTGCGCCTCGACGACCGGGGCCGTCGCGTCGGCGACGCCGCGCCCGTGGAAGACCAGCCAGTCGAGCGCCACGACGCCCGCCTCGGCGTCGGCCCTGCCCTTGCTGGAGGCGACCACGTACAGGGACGTCTCCCCGCCCTTGGCGTCGATCTCGATGGTGGGCGACACCACCTGGCCCGGTGCGGTCGCCGGGGCGATCTTGACCTGCCCCAGCTTGGGCCCGGTCGGGCTGCCTGTGCGCACCTCGAGCGTGGTCTCGGCGGCGCCACGCACGGCTCCGACGGTCAGGCCCGAGATGCCCGTCAGGTCCACGCGATCGAAGGCGATCCAGTCGCCGTCGTCGAAACCATCGACCCACCGTCCACCCCGGGCGGCGTCGTCGTCGACGATCTGGACCCCGGATCCCCTGCTGAAGAACTCGGCCTCCTTGTCGCGGACCTGCAGGCGGATGATCTCCTGCGCGGCGAGCTCCGGGACGCCCGGAGCACCGAGGTCCTGGTACCCGGCACCGAGCACCGCGTACACGTTCTGGCCCACGCCGTGGTCGGCCGGGTCGAGGAAGACCTCGCCGGAGCATCCCTCGTAGTTGTCGAGAGGATGCGCGTGGTCGTCGTGCCCGAGCTGGGTCGCGACCGTGACGAGGCTGCAGTCGATCGTCCCGTCGGCCGTCGAGCCGTCCTCGGCGTCCACGACGTCGACCGCGTACGGCACCGTGTCGCCGAGCTCCGCGAAGCCGCCGGCGAGCGGCCGGGCGAAGGACACCTCGGGACGGGTGTTGCCGACCGTGATCTTCTGGACGGAGACGCCGCTGAGCCCGTCGGTGTCGGTGACGGTCAGGCGTGCGGTGTGCTGCCCGTTCTCCGTGTAGGTGTGGACGGGGTCACGTTCCGTCGAGTCGACGGTGCCGTCGTTCTCGAAGTCCCACTCGTAGGTGATGTCGAGCCCGTCCGGGCTCTGGCTCGCGCTGCCGTCGAAGGCGACGGCCAGCGGCGCCGTGCCCGAGTCGACGTCGGAGGTGAACTGGGACACCGGGCGACGACCGTCGGCTGCGTAGTCGATGCGGTAGATGCCGGCGTCCGTGTTGGTGCTGCCCCGGCCCGCCCCGCTGCCTCGCCCGAAGTCGATGACGTACAGCGATCCGTCGGGCCCGAACTCCGCCTCGAACGGTGCGACGAACGTCTCGTCGGGCAGGAACGGGTCGATCGAGAGCAGCTCGCCCGTCGTCTCGTCCAGCGACAGCATCTTGTAGTAGTGCCGCGCGTACTCCGAGACGAACCACCGCCCGTCGTAGGACTCCGGGAACTTCGTCTTCACGTCGAGCTCGGGGTCGTAGCGGTAGACCGGGCCGGCCATCGGCGCGGCGCCTCCCGAGCCGAGCTCGGGAAACTGCTCCGAGACCCCGTAGCCGTACCAGACCAGGGGTTCCTGGGTCGGGGGCAGCTCGCGGAGGCCGGTGTTGTTGGGCGAGTCGTTGACCGGGCGGGCGCAGTCGAACGGCTCGCCGGACACCCCGGTCGCGTAGTCGTAGTCGACGTACGGCTGGTCGTTCCCGTGGCAGTACGGCCACCCGTGGTTCCCCGGTCCGGTCATCCGGACGAGCTCGACCAGCCCTTCCGGACCCCGCAGCGGGTTCGCCACCCGGGCGTCGGGCCCGTAGTCACCGACCAGGACGGCACCGGTCGCAGGATCGACGGTGATGCGGAACGGGTTGCGGAAGCCCATGCCGTAGATCTCGGGCCTCGTGTTCTCCGTCCCCGGCGGGAAGAGGTTTCCCTCGGGGACGGTGTACGTCCCGTCGTCCTGGGGCGTGATCCGGAGGATCTTGCCGCGCAGGTCGTCGGTGTTCGCCGACGTCGCCTGGGCGTCGTACGCGCGGCGGCCCGGTCGTTCGTCGATCGGGGTGTACCCCTGTTGGTTGAACGGGTCGGTGTTGTCACCGGTGGCGACGTAGAGGTTCCCGTCGGGGCCCATGGCGAGCGAGCCGGCCATGTGCGAGTTGGCGCGACCCTCCCCGCGCCAGATCGTGAAGTCGAGCAGACGCTTCTCGGAGCCTCGGTCGATCACGTTGTCGGGCCCCATGGTGAACCGCGACAGATTCATCGTGGCCACGTCGGGGTCGCTCCAGAGGAGGTAGACCCAGCCGTTCTCGACGAAGTCGTTGTCGAGCGTCAGGCCGAGCAGACCGTCGGACTGCGTCAGCAGGTCGAGGCCGTAGTCGAGGTCGAGCGCGGTGAACTGGCGGAGCGTGTCCTGCTCGAGCACCTTCACCTGTCCCGTCCGCTGGATGTAGACCACGCGCCCGTCCTCGGCGACGTCGAGCTCGAACGGGTCGGCGAGGCCTTCGGTGACCAGCGGCACCTTGTCGAAGACGTCGTCCGCGACCTCGGCAGGAGGGGGTGCGTCCTCGTGCGCGTGAGCGGCTGGGACAGAAGCGACGGTGCCGATCGCGGCGATCATCCCGATCGTCGCCCTCAACGCTCTGCTGTGTTGCGCAGACATCATCAAGCTCTCCCTCGTGTGGTCGAGTGCCTCGGCGCGACCGGCTGTGGCCGCGCACGGCACACCTTCGTCACAGGGGCGGTCCGGACGGGCCGCTCCTTCGTTCCCTCGTGGGGTCTGGGTCTGGTGGTGGGTCGAGACTCGGCCGCTCGTGGGGTCTGGTGGCGGGGTCGAGACTCGGCGCAGCATGGCGACCGTGCCGTGGGCTGCCGGCCCGCGGGAGCGGGCCGGCAGCGGTCGGTCAGTACTGGAGCTCGGTCAGGTACGCAAGGCTCGTGCACGCCGACGTCACGCCGTCGGGGCGTGGCTGGTCGTTCTCGGTGAACGCGTACTCGACGCCCGCCAGGGACGCGTTCGCGAAGATCTCGGCGAAGTCGATGGTGCCCGACCCGACGTCGGCGAAGGAGCCGTCAGGAGCGATGTCCTTGAGGTGGAGCAGCCCGAACCGGCCGGGGTAGGTCTCGAAGAGACCGACCGTGTCGACCCCGACGCTGGCCGCCCAGTAGACGTCGAGCTCCATGGTCACGAGCTCGGGGTCGGTCTCGCGGACCAGGACGTCGTAGCCGGTCACCCCGTTCTCCTCGGTCTGGAACTCGAAGCCGTGGTTGTGGTACGCGACCGTGATGCCGGCCTCCTTGAGCTGCGCGCCGGCCTCGTTCAGCACGGCCGCGGTCCGGGAGTAGTCCGCGAGGGTCCACCGACCCGAGCCGGAGATGCGCACGTACTCGGCACCGATGGCCTGCGCCTCGGCGATCACGCCGTCGATGTCGTTCTCGAGGTTCGCCTGACTGACACCGAGCGACGGCACCGCGATGCCCGCAGACTCGGTGAGCGGCGCGAGCTGGGCGGCCGTGTAGCCGTAGAAGCCGCCGACGGCGCCCGACGGTTCCATGTTCTGGAAGCCGCACTCGGCCAGGGCCGCCAGGGTGCCCTCGGCGTCCGACGGCATCGTGGCACGGACGGTGTAGCCGACGAGGCCGATCCGGCTCAGGTCGACGGAGCGTGTCCCGGTCACGGGATGCGGTCGCCCGACCTCGGACGCGGCCGCTGCCGAGACGATCGCGGCACGCTCGGCGTCGGAGATGACGCCGTTGCGTACCTGCTCGGTGGCGATGCGTCCGATCGTGCTGACGAACTGGCCGTGGTTGGCGAACGGCGCCTCGGCCATGAAGACGTCCATCAGCGTGCACCCGTCGCCACGATCGACGTTCGCGACCCCGGATGCTGCAGCGCCGTCTCCGAAGAACACGCTCGAGTCCGCCGAGTAGCCGTACGTGCACGCGTCCGACTCCGTCGCCGCATACGCGCCCGACGCGACGAGCGGGAGCACGAACGCTCCGGTCGCGGCGGCAACGAGCCGAGCTCGCCGGCTCCGGCGTCTACCGGCGCGAGGGGATGTTGCGAGTGCCATCAGTCTGCCTCTCCGTTGAGGAATGCCTGCTCAGGACGTGCGTCCCGTGGCTGTGCAGTGCGCGTGACCCCGACGCTAGGTCGCCCCCGGGACGGCAACAACGAGTTGCCACTTGTTGCCCCTGGGCCCCGGAACCGCACTGTTGCCGCGACCTGCGCGGCAACTGACGGCAACTCGGCAACCGACGGCAACTCCTTGCCCGCGCACCGAGCGCCGAGGTCGACTCTCGACGTGACCACTGCCCAGCCGTTCACCCCACCGGGCGCGCCGATGCGCGATCGCGCCGCTCGCGACCTCACGCCGTCCACCGGGAGCCCCGGCCACGCCGCGCCGACCGAGCGGACAGGACTGTGGCTCGTGGGAGCGCGCGGTTCGGTGGCGACGACGGCGACGCTCGGGCTCGCCGTGCTCGCCCAGGGCCACGCGGCACCGACCGGGTGCGTGACCGCGCAGCCGGAGTTCGACGACGTGCCGCTGCCCGGGTTCGGCGACCTCGTCGTCGGCGGGCACGACCTCTCTCCTTGCCCGATGGTCGAGCGAGCCGAGGCCTTGGTCGGCGCCGGGATGATCGCCCCGTCTCTGCTGTCGACGGCACGAAGCGCCCTGGAGGCCGCCGACGCCGAGGTGCGGCCCGGCTACGACCCGCAGGGGCACGACGGCTCCCAGCTCGAGGTGGCCGAACGGCTCGCGGCGGACGTCCTCGCGTTCCGCGACCGGCACGCCCTGGCCCGGGTCGTGGTCGTCGACCTGGCCTCGACCGAGCCGCCGATCGAGCCACGGCCCGAGCACGACGACGTCGACGCGCTGCTCGCGGCGCTCGCCGAGCCCGCTCGCACGGTCCTGCCCCCGTCGTCGGTGACCGCGTACGCCGCCGTGCTCGCGGGCGCGCCGTACGCCGCCTTCACGCCGTCGGCGGGCATGGCGATCCCCGCGCTGACCCGGCTGGCTACGCAGGCCGGCCTGCCCGTCGCCGGCCAGGACGGCAAGACGGGTCAGACCTGGCTGCGGACCGTCCTGGCGCCCGCGTTCACGGCCCGCGGCCTCCGGGTGCTCTCCTGGGCCGGGACCAACCTGCTCGGTGGCGGCGACGGCGCCACCCTGGCCGACCCGCAGAACGTCCGCAGCAAGCTCGCGACGAAGTCGCGCGGCCTCCGGGACCTCACCGGCTCCGACGTCACCCCGCTGCACATCGACAACGTGCCCGACCTCGGCGACATCAAGGTCGCGTGGGACCACGTGCACGTCGAGGGCTTCCTCGGCACCCGCTTGACCCTGCAGACGACCTGGAGCGCGTTCGACTCGATGCTCGCGGCGCCGTACGTGCTCGACCTCACCCGCCTCCTCGCCCTCGCGCACGCCGCAAGGATCGCGGGGCCGGTGCCCGAGCTCGGGTTCTTCTTCAAGGAGCCGTGGGCCTCCGACACGCACGACGCTGCCGCGCAGGCTCGCGACCTGCACGCGTGGGCCGGCCGGCTCGGCGCGCTCGTCGCGTCGCGGACCGGCGTGTGACACGGCGACGGCCTCGGGTGCCGTCCGACCAGTCGCGCCGGGCTGCGGCACGGAGCGTCGCCTCCGCGATGACTTCTCGCTGAGCACGAGGTCTACCCCTCGACACGAACCACGCGATCACGACGGAGCGGGCCATGGGATCGATCGAGATCGAGCTGTTCACGACCCTCGACCTCGTCGGGCAGGCGCCCGGCGGGCCGGAGGAGGACCCGGAGGGAGGGTTTGCGTTCGGCGGCTGGCAGGCACCGCTGATCGACGACGTCGCGGGCGCGCAGATCGCCGCGGCGTACGAGGGCGCGGACGCGCTGCTGCTCGGGCGGCGGACGTACGACATCTTCGCGTCGTACTGGCCGTTCCAGGAGGGCGGCCAGGACGACGACTTCGCCGCCCTGTTCAACCGCATCCCCAAGTACGTCGCGTCGCGCGGCACGCCGGACCTTCCGTGGGCCGGGTCGACGCTGCTCGGACCGGACCTGCCCGCCGCGGTGCGCGAGGTGCGCGACCGCCACGAGCACGTCAAGGTCGTCGGCAGCCTCGACCTGGTGCAGACGCTGCTGCGGGAGAGGCTGTTCGACCGCCTCGACCTGTGGGTGCACCCCATCGTGCTCGGCACGGGCAAGACCGTGTTCGACGGCGGCGCCGTCCCCACCAACCTCACCCTCCTCGAGCCGCCCGCACCCAGCCCCAACGGGACCGTCCTGCTGCGCTACGGCCTCGCCGCCGGCACACCCGGGACGGGCGACATGAGCGAGCCGGGACGCGGCGTCGGGCAGGACTCCTGATCCAGGAGAGCGTCGTCGGGCACGAAAGCCCGTCGGCGCCCGGCGGCTCGCAGCCCATGCACCCCGGACCTACGAGTCCGCACCCAGGAACCCGACCTCAGGAGACGTGCCCATGACGATCCAGCGACTCGACAACGTGGCGGTCGTCGTCGACGACCTCGACGCGGCCGTCGCGTTCTTCGCCGAGCTCGGGATGGAGCTCGAGAACCGGATGACGATCGAGGGGCGGTGGGCCGAGCGCGTCGTCGGGCTCGACGGCCTGCGGTCGGAGATCGCGATGATGCGCGTCCCCGACGGGCACGGGCGCCTCGAGCTCACCCGGTACCACGCACCCGCGCCGCTCGACCTCGGCCTGGGCACGGCCCCGCCGAACGTGCTGGGCCTGCACCGCGTGATGTTCGCCGTCGACGACATCGACGACACGGTGCGGCGCCTCGGGCCCCACGGCGGCGCGGTGATGGGAGAGATCGTCGAGTACGAGGGCGTCTACCGGCTCTGCTACCTGCGCGGACCGGGCGGCGTCATCGTGGGGATCGCGGAGCAGCTCGACTGAGAACCCGCCGGCCGCTACGAGGCGGCCGCGGTCTCCCCGCGGAGGATCGAGGTCATCTTCTTCCCTCGCGCGACCTCGTCGACGAGCTTGTCGAGGTAGCGGATCTTCTGCATGAGCGGGTCGTCGATCTCCTCGACGCGGACGCCGCAGATCACCCCGGTGATGAGCGAGGCGTTCGGGTTCATCGACGGTGCCCGGTCGAAGAACTCCTCGAGCGTGATCTCGTCCGAGATCGCCGCCGCGAGCCCGGCGTCGTCGTAGCCGGTGAGCCAGCCGATGACCTGGTCGAGCTCGTCCGTCGTGCGCCCCTTGCGCTCCACCTTGGTCACGTAGAGCGGGTAGACGCTCGCGAAGCTGATCCCGAAGATGCGGTGTCGCGCCATGGCTGCCTCCTCATGCCCGCCAGGGTCCGTCGCCGCCCGGCCCGGGCGGCCGTCCGGCACGGTTCACGCTACCCCGCGGCTCCCGCCGGACGGACCGCGACCATCGCGTGCGAGGCCTCGATCCGGTCCACGAGCAGCGTGCCCGCCGCGACCAGCGGCAGGAGCACGAGGTTGCCCAGCAGCATCGTGCGCAGGAACGGCAGACCCGCGACGTAGCTCGCGACGAGTCCGTCCACGGAGGCCGGGTACCAGATGCCACGCCCCTGGAACCAGACGCCGAAGTTGGTCCACGCGAAGAACCACAGCGAGCCCGCGACGCCGAACGCGGCGCCCGCGCCGACGCGGCGCCAGCCGGTCGTGTTCCGCGCGAGCAGCGAGCCCAGCCCGACCACGAGCCAGGCGCTCCACGTGAAGAGCGCGATCGCGGTGTTGCCGAGCACGACGTCGGACACGACCGTCACGGCGAGCGGCACGACGAACGCCCAGCGCGAGCGCAGCAGGAGCGTCGCCGCGAACGTCGCGGCCGTGACGAGCTCGAGGTTGGCGGGCGCGCCCAGGTCGGCACGCACGAGGCGCCAGACCACGGCCAGCGCCGCGAGCGCCACGACGAGCGCCGGGCGCCACCAGCGAGTCACCGTCAAGGCCTGCGAACCCGTCACGAGGTGAACGTCTCGAGCTTCCACGTGATCTCGTCCCCGTCCTCGGTCTCGAGGGATCCTGCTCCCACGGTAGCCATCTCGCCGTTCACGTACAGCGCCCAGAACTCGCTGTCCGGGTCGGCCGCGACGCCGTCGATCGCCGTGACGAACGCGTTCTCGCCCTCGCCGGTCACCTGGGCGGACGGGTCCGCCTCGAGCAGCAGGTCGAGCGCGGTCGTGCCCGCGCGCCCCTCGTACGAGAGCTCGGGCGCGTCCTCGGCGTCGTCGGACGCCTCGTCCGTCGCGTCGTCGGCCGGGGCGCTCGTCTCCTCGCTCGCGGTCGACGTGGACGGCGACGCGGCGTCGGCGGCCGGCTCGTCGGTGGAGGAGCACCCGGCCAGCAGGCCCGCGGCGAGCAGGACGGCGGTCAGGGCGGTGAGCGGGCGCGCGGCGGCGTCGCGGAGGGTTCGGAGGGTCACGACGTCAGCGTACGGAGCCTGCGCCGACCCGCGCCCGGACGCCCGCCAGTCGGACGACGCACCGTCACCCGATCTCCTCGCCCGCGACGGCCTTGGCGGCCAGCCGCTCCTCCTCGCTGACCTCCCAGACCTCGTAGGCGGAGTGGAACGCGAGGAAGATGATCCCGCACCCGAGCACGAGGTCCGGCCAGCCGGAGCCGGTCCACGCGGTCACGAGCCCCATCGCGATGACGGCGACGTTGACGAGCACGTCGTTGCGCGCCGACAGGAACGCTGCCCGGCTCAGCGACCCACCGTGGTGTCGGACCCGCACCAGGAGCCACGCGCACACGCCGTTGACGACGATCGCCCCGAGCGAGGCGAGGACGAGCGGCACGACGTGGGGCGCCGTCGGGTCGCCGAAGCGCTGCACCGCCTCCCAGGCCGCGAAGAGGGCAGGACCGAGGATGAGCAGCGCCATGACCTTGCCCAGGACCGCGCGCCGCGCGAGCGGGAAGCCGAGCGCGACGGCGATGAGCAGGTTGATCGCCGTGTCCTCGAGGAAGTCCACGCTGTCGGCGAGCAGCGAGACCGAACCCGCCGCGAGCGCGACCGTGAGCTCGACGACGAAGTACGCGAGGTTGAGCCCCGCGACCAGCAGGACGGTGCGCCGTAGCAGGCGGACGAGGTCGGGGTCGCCCGCCCGACGCGCGTCCTGCCCGTCGGTCATCGTCAGACGTCGATACGCGCGTGGTCCAGCTCGGCGGCGCCGGCGACGATGAACTCCTTGCGCGGCGCGACGTCGCTGCCCATGAGCAGCTCGAACACGCGCTCCGCGGCCTCGGCGTGCTCGGCCGTGACGCGACGCAGCGTGCGGTGGCGGGGGTCCATCGTCGTCTCGGCGAGCTGGTCGGCGTCCATCTCCCCCAGGCCCTTGTACCGCTGGATGTCGTCCTTGTAGCGGCGCCCGGCCTTGTCGAGCTTCTTGAGGGTCGCGGCGAGCTCGGCCTCGGAGTATGTGTAGATGTACTCGTTCTTGCGGCGCCCGGCACCGATGACCTCGATACGGTGCAGCGGCGGCACGGCAGCGAAGACGCGGCCCGCCTCGACGAGCGGCTTCATGTAGCGGTAGAAGAGCGTGAGCAGCAGGGTGCGGATGTGGGCGCCGTCGACGTCGGCGTCCGTCATGAGCACGATCTTGCCGTAGCGCGCGGCCTCGAGGTCGAACGACCGCCCCGACCCGGCGCCGAGCACCTGGATGATCGCGGTGCACTCGGCGTTGCGCAGCATGTCGCTCACGGACGCCTTCTGCACGTTGAGGATCTTGCCGCGGATGGGCAGGAGCGCCTGGAAGTCGGAGCTGCGCGCGAGGCGCGCGGTGCCGAGCGCGCTGTCGCCCTCGACGATGAACAGCTCGCTGCGCTCGACGTCGTCGCTGCGGCAGTCGACGAGCTTGGCCGGGAGGGACGACGTCTCGAGCGCGTTCTTGCGCCGCGAGATCTCCTTCTGCTTGCGCGCGGTGATGCGCGCGCGCATCTCCGCCACGACCTTGTCGAGCAGCAGCGCGGCCTGCGTCTTCTCGTCGCGCTTGGTCGACGTGAGGAGGGCGTTCAGCTCCTTCTCCACCACGCGCGACACGATGCCGCGCACGGGCGCGGTGCCGAGGACCTCCTTCGTCTGGCCCTCGAACTGCGGCTCCGCGAGGCGGACGGTGACGACGGCGGTCAGGCCGGCGAGGACGTCGTCCTTCTCGATGCGCTCGGACGCGTCCTTCGTCGAGACCTTGAGGCGGCGCGCGTTCGTCTCGACCGCCTTGCGCAGCACCTTGAGCAGGCCCTGCTCGAACCCGCCGAGGTGGGAGCCGCCCTTGGGCGTGGCGATGATGTTGACGAAGCTGCGGACCTCGGTCTCGTACCCCGTGCCCCAGCGCAGCGCGACGTCGACCTCGCAGTCGCGCTGGACCGCCTGCGGCGTCATGTGGCCGCGGTCGTCGAGCACCGGGACGGTCTCCGTGAACGACCCCGAGCCCGTGAGGTGCCAGGTCGCGGTGACGGGCGTGTCCGGCGCCAGGAAGTCGACGAAGTCGACCGACCCGCCCGTGTGCACGAACGTCTCCTCGTGCGGCCCGTCCTCCCCCGGCGTGCCCGGGACGCAGCGCTCGTCGCGCACGGTGATCTCGAGGCCGGGGACGAGGAACGTCGTCTGGCGCACGCGCGTGACGAGCTCGTCGTAGGAGAAGACGGCGGTCTTGAGGAAGATCTGGCGGTCGGCCCAGTAGCGCACGCGCGTGCCCGTGACGCCGCGCTTCGTCTTGCCGACGACGGCGAGCTCCGACCCGGAGACGAACGGCTCGAACGGGGCGTCCGGCGTCGGTCCTGCCTTCGGGTCCGTGAAGACGCCCGGCTCGCCGCGGTGGAAGGTCATGCGGTGCGTCTTGCCGCCGCGGTCGACCTCGACGTCCAGGCGCGCGGACAGCGCGTTGACGACGGACGCCCCGACGCCGTGCAGACCGCCCGACGCGGTGTACGACCCGCCGCCGAACTTGCCGCCCGCGTGGAGCTTGGTGAACACGACCTCGACGCCGGACAGCCCGGTCTTGGGCTCGATGTCCACGGGGATGCCGCGACCGTCGTCCTCGACCGTCACGGACGAGTCGGCGTGCAGCACCACCCGGATCTTCGAGCAGTTCCCGGCGAGCGCCTCGTCGACCGAGTTGTCGATGATCTCCCAGAGGCAGTGCATGAGACCGCGCGAGTCGGTCGTGCCGATGTACATGCCCGGGCGCTTGCGCACGGCCTCGAGGCCCTCGAGCACGGACAGGTGCCGAGCGGTGTAGCTGGACTCAGCGGAGGTGGTCGTCACGGCGGCAAGCCTAGACGAGCGCGCCCACACCGTTGCGCTCCCCCGCCGCGAGGCCGCTGCGCGACCACGCGGCTCCGCTTCGCGGGTAGCGAACCCCGGGCCCCGGCGGGACGAATCCTCGGGAGCAGATGGTTTGATGTTCACGTGACTGCTACGACGACCACCACCGAACCGCTGACCGCGGCCGACCGCTGCGACCGCTGCGGGGCCCAGGCGTACGTCCGTGTGGTCCTGCCGAGCGGCGAGCTGCTGTTCTGCGGCCACCACGCGCGGGCGCACGCGGATGCCTACACCGACCTCGCGACGTCCATCCAGGACGAGACCGACAAGCTGCTCGCGGAGCACGGCGCGCGCTGACGCGCCCTCCGCCGAGCACCGTCCCGCGCCAGGAGCGCACCACCGCGGGGACCGGCTCCACCGCCCGGTCCCGGCGGCACGACCTCAGACACGACGAAGGCCCCGAGGAGATCTCCTCGGGGCCTTCGTCGTGCGACGACGGCGGGCGGCCGGTGGCGTGCACCGGCCGCCCGCCGCGACGCGTCAGTCGAGGTAGTCGCGCAGCACCTGCGAGCGGCTCGGGTGGCGCAGCTTCGACATGGTCTTCGACTCGATCTGACGGATGCGCTCGCGCGTCACGCCGTAGACCTTGCCGATCTCGTCGAGCGTCTTGGGCTGGCCGTCCGAGAGGCCGAACCGCATCGAGACGACGCCCGCCTCGCGCTCGCTGAGCGTGTCGAGCACCTGGTGGAGCTGCTCCTGCAGGAGCGTGAAGCTCACGGCGTCGGCCGGGACGATGGCCTCGGAGTCCTCGATGAGGTCACCGAACTCGCTGTCGCCGTCCTCGCCGAGCGGAGTGTGCAGCGAGATCGGCTCGCGGCCGTACTTCTGGACCTCGACGACCTTCTCCGGGGTCATGTCGAGCTCCTTGGCGAGCTCCTCGGGCGTGGGCTCACGACCCAGGTCCTGCAGCATCTGACGCTGCACGCGCGCGAGCTTGTTGATGACCTCGACCATGTGCACCGGGATGCGGATCGTGCGCGCCTGGTCCGCCATCGCGCGCGTGATCGCCTGCCGGATCCACCACGTCGCGTACGTCGAGAACTTGTAGCCCTTGGTGTAGTCGAACTTCTCGACCGCACGGATCAGACCGAGGTTGCCCTCCTGGATCAGGTCCAGGAACAGCATCCCGCGGCCCGTGTACCGCTTGGCCAGCGACACCACCAGACGCAGGTTCGCCTCCAGCAGGTGGTTCTTCGCCCGCTTGCCGTCGTGCGCGATCCACTGCAGCTCACGCTTGAGCTTGCGGTCCAGGTCGTCGCCCTCGGCCGCGAGCTTCTCCTCGGCGAACAGGCCGGCCTCGATCCGCTTCGCGAGCTCGACCTCCTGCTCCGCGTTCAGCAGCGCGACCTTGCCGATCTGCTTGAGGTAGTCCTTGACCGGGTCGGCCGTCGCACCCGCGGTCACGACCTGCTGGACCGGCGCGTCGTCCTCGTCGGCGTCCGACACGACGAAGCCCGTCTCCTCGGGCTCCTCGGTCGCGGCACCGGCGGCGGGCTTCTTCGCACCCGTGTCCGCGGCCGCGTCCTCGTCGTCCTCGATCACGTCGATCTCGAGGTCCTCGACCTCGACGTCGACGTCGTCCTCGTCGTCGTCCTTCTTCTTGGCGCGCGCGGGGGTCGCCTTCGCCTTGGCCGGAGCCTTCGCCGCGGTCTTGCGCGCCGCGGGCTTCGCCGGGCCGGTGGACGGGGCGGCCTCGGCCGCGTCGCCCTCGGCGGCCGGGGCGGCCTTGGTGGTGGTCGTCGTGCGCTTGGTCGTCGACGCGGACTTCGCCGCCGCGGGCTTGGTGCGCGCCGTCGTCGTGCTGCGCGGGGACGCCGCCGCGGCGACCTTGGTCGTGGTCGGGATGTCGACCTCGACGCCGGCGCCCGCGAGCGCGCGGAAGACCGCCTTCAGCCGCTTGGCGTCGTTGACGGCGGCCTGCTCGCACGCGGTGCGGAAGCTCTCGGCGTCGACGCGACCGTTCGCGCTGCCGCGCCGCAGGAGCTCCTGCAGGGCGGGGTGCTCGAACTCTCGCGGGAGTGCGGAAATCGGGGTTGAGGGCGCCACAAACCGACCTTTCGGCAATCATGGGGGGCGGTAGGGCCGCCGGAGCGGGGACGTGAACCGTGAAGTGCGGGCTTCTCGTGGACTCTCACGGCGAGTCGTCGGGCTCTGGCGGATACCTATATTGTACCGGCGATCCGTGCACCGGACGCCGCGACACGAGGTGAGGTCGGACCTGACCGCCTCGCGGCGGCCCGCACACCACGTCTCGGCGACGTTCGACACCCGGGTCCTGGCCTGTACAACGGCCCGGTACCCCCGAAGATTCCCTGCTCAGGCCCCCGCGCGCTCGGGCTTGACGGCCAGCACCGGGCAGGGCGCGTCGAGCAGGATGCGCTGCGCGTTCGACCCGAGGATGAGCTTGCCGACCGGGCTGCGGCGGCGCAGGCCGATGACGATGAGGTCCGCGGAGGCCCGCTCGGCGGCGCTCACGAGGTCCTCGGCGAGGTCGGACGTCCCCTGCTCGCGCCGCAGCGTCGTCCCCGTCCCCGCGAGCCGCTCCTCGACCCGACGCAGGTCGTCCTCGTGCGCCGCGACGAGCTCGGGCGTCGAGGTCGACGCCTCCGTGACGACGACCACGAGATCGGTGCCGCGCCGGACCGCCTCGGTGGCCGCGCTGTCGAGAGCCTCACGACCCTCGGGCGTGCTCAGGTGCGCGACGACGACGCTCATGTGTCCTCCGGGAACGGCTCGTGGGCGCGGTCGGCCGCGGGCGGCGACCGCAGGTCGTGTTGCGGTCGAACCTACCCGAACCCGCGCGCCGCGGCTCACACGTCGGCGCGGATCCAGCCCGGCGCGACCCCGGCGTCGAGCGCGCTCGACAGCAGGAGGGCGAGCCGGTACGTCGGGTCCTCCGCGAGCGCCTCGTCGAGCCGGCGTCCCGCCCTGCCGCCGTCCCCGTGCCACCAGGCGACGAGCGCGAGGAGCGTGAGCGCCGGGGCCGTGCTCCCGCGCGGCGCGTGGGCCACGACCGCCTCGAGCACGGCGCGGGCGGGACCGGTCACGTCCGGGTCCGGCGCCAGCCCCGCCGCCGGGTCGACGATCGACGCGATCGCGCGCGCCGTCCCGGCGTCGACGTCGCCGCCGCGGACCGTGCGGTCCGCGAGGTCGCCCGTCCCGGGCACGAGCGAGACGAGCACGGCGTCACGCACCGGGACCGCCTCGAGCCCGGCCGCGAGCCGGCCGAGGACCGTGGCCGGAGGCAGCCCTGCACCGGTCCCCGCGCCCCGGGCCCCGCTCTCGGCACGCCCCTGCTCGTGCGCGGTCGCGCGGGCGACCGCCGCACGCCACTCGGCCAGGCTCTCGACGCGGCGGGCGACGGCGTCGGGGTCGGCCCCGGCGCCGGGAGGACCGCCCTCGCGGGCGCGGTCCCGAACCCGGCGGGCCGCGCGCGCCGCACGCCGCCGCGCGTCGGCGCCCGCGCGCGGGATCCGCAGCGCCTCCTCGCGCGAGTCCGCGAGCACGGCCCCGGCGAGCACCATGTGCGCGCCCACCTCGCTGGACTCGAGCTCGCGCAGCGGGCGCCCGCCCGGCGGGCAGCACTCGTCCTCGGCGCAGTCGAGCGCGTACCAGCCGCTCGGCGACACGACCCAGACGTCCACCGGACCGTGCTCCGGCTCGACGGCCTCCCGGCAGCGCTCGACGGCGGCCCTCACGACGGCGGTCCCGACGCCGCCGGACCGCAGCGGCGCTCCCGTGTACACGACGAGGACGACCCGCTGCGCGCCGTCGGCGGCGAGGTGGCCGACGACGGAGCGCGCGAGCTGCGGGCCGTGCTCCAGGTCGGCGAGGTCGGCGACGTCGACCCGGACGACGAGGCCGACCCGACCGCGCGGCGGTCGCAGCCCGACGAGGACGACGCTGTCCTGGGGTCGGTAGCCGAGCCGGTAGGGGACGTAGGCGAGGAGCTCGCGCGGGCCCTGGGCCCGGATCAGGGTGGTCATGACGCCCATCCCAGCCCGTCCCGACGGCGCGCGGGGCGGGCGGGCGGACGGCTGTGGACGCGCGGGGCCCGGACCCGACCCCGCGCTCCGCCTGTGGTCCACCCCCGAGGCCGGTGGTGGCTCGCAGACGCCCGGGTGACTACGGTGTGCGCGTGCCACCACGAACCCGAGCCCGCGCGCGGCGAGCGGCCCCGTCCGTCCACGCGGCCGCCGTCGTCCTCGCCGTGGCGCTGCTCGGCACGGCGCTCGCCGGCTGCCAGGCGGGCCCGGACGACGTCCAGGGGGCCGCCGGGCCCCGTGGCACGCCTGCGTCCCCCGCCGAGGAGGCTGCGGGGGACGCAGGCACGCCGCTGCCCCGCTACGACGCGGACTCCGCCGTCGGGGACCTCGTGGAGGGTTTCCCGGCCGAGCTCGTCACGGTCCCCGCGGGCGCCCAGGTGCTCGCGAGCTCGGCCCGGCCGTCAGAGGACGGCACGCTGGTCGACGTCACTCTCAACCTGCGCTCGGACGAGCCCGTCGACGTGCTCACCGCCTACTACACCGAGGCGCTCGGCGCCGCCGGGTTCGCGGTGTCGCCCTCGAGCGTCCCGAGCGCGCTCACCTCGCTCACGACGTTCGTCCGGACGCCGGCCCCCGAGTCCCCCACCGAGTCGCTGGCCGTCGGCGTGTTCGACGACGAGACCGAGCGGCTGGTGACGATCAGCGGGCAGGTCGCGGCCGGCTGACGGGTCCGACCGTGGGACGACGCCGCCGAGGTGCCGCACCGCATAGGCTGCCCCCGTGCCGAACCCGTCGCTGCCGACCTCGTCCTCGCCCGAGCCCCTCGACCCGGGGGCCCCTCGGAGCGTCACCGACCCGAGCCCGAGCGCGCTCGTCGACCGGGAGGGCGTCCGCGCCGGGGTCGACGAGGCCCTGCACGTCTCGACCGCGGCGCTGCGCGAGGAGCTCTCCTCCACGCACCCCGACGCCGACCCCCTCGCCGACGCGACGGACGAGCTGCTCGCCGGTGGCAAGCGCCTCCGGGCGGCCTTCTGCTACTGGTCCTGGCGCGCACATGGCGGCGACCCGGACGGCCCGCACCGCGAGGTCGCGCTCCGCGCGGGCGCGGCGCTCGAGCTGTTCCAGGCCGCTGCGCTCTTCCACGACGACGTCATGGACGCCTCCGACACCCGGCGCGGGCGGCCGACCGCGCACCGTGCGTTCGGGGCGCGGCACCGCGGGCTCGGCTGGTCCGGCGACGCCGACCGCTACGGCGAGAACACGGCGATCCTGCTCGGCGACCTCGCGCTCATCGCGAGCCACCGCGAGCTGGGCGACGCGCTCGACGCCCTCCCCGCCGACGTCGCGACCCGCTCGCGCGTCGTCTTCGGTCGCATGCAGACCGAGGTGATCGTCGGGCAGTACCTCGACGTGCAGGCGCAGGTGCTGCCCTGGGGCGACGACCCCGCGGCCGACGAGGAGCGCGCGCGGGCCGTGATCCGGTCGAAGTCGGCGCGCTACAGCGTGGAGCACCCCATCGCGCTCGGCGCGGCGCTCGCCGGGGCCGACGAGGACGCCGTCGCCGCGACGAGCGCGTTCGGGCTGCCCGTGGGCGAGGCGTTCCAGCTCCGCGACGACGTGCTCGGCGTGTTCGGGGACGCGCGCGTCACGGGCAAGCCCGCGGGCGACGACCTGCGCGAGGGCAAGCGCACGGTGCTCGTCGTGCGCGCGCTCGCCGCCGCGACGCCCGCGCAGCGCGACCTCCTGCTCACGCACCTGGGCGACCCTGACCTCGACGCGAGCACGGTCGAGGACCTGCGCGCCGTGCTCGTCGAGACCGGCGCGCGCGACGCCGTGGAGTCGCTCATCGCCGAGCTCACCGACCGTGCGTCGTCGGCCCTCGCCGACGCCGGGCTCGCCGAGCCCGGGGCCACGATGCTCGGGCTGCTCGCGCGGGCCGCCGTCGAGCGGACCGCCTGACGCGAGGCCGAGCGGCTCCGACGGGCCGGTCGGGCGAGCGGGTCAGAGCTCGGACTGCGCGACGCGGCGCACCCGCGCCTTGTGCCCGCTCAGGAGCGTGTCGAACGGGGGCTCACCCAGCTCGTCGTTCGGGCTGAACAGCCACTCGAGGATCTCGGCGTCGTCGAACCCGGCGTCGGTGAGCACGACGATCGTGCCCTGCAGGCTCGACAGGACGCCCACCCGCCCGCTCTCGTCCGGACGGCCCGCGTTCGCCGGGTCGACGAGGTGCAGCGGCACGAGGAAGCGGGCCGGGATCTGGAACGTCGTGCGCTCGCCGCGCTTCACGCCGACGACGCGGCGCTCCTGCACGATGCGGCGCACCTTGCCGACGTCGGTGCCGAGCGCCTCGGCGACGTCGGGCAGGGTCAGCCACTCGCCGACCAGGTCGTCGAGGGTCGGGCGGGGGCTGGGGTCACGGTCGGTCACCGGGCAAGCCTACGGCGTGCCTCCACACGACACCCACGCCGTGCGCGCCCGCGCTCACCGGATCGCGACGTCGGGCCACCTAGACTCTCTCCCGTGGCCACCGTGACGACCGATCCCCTCGTCGGCCGCCTGGTCGACGGGCGGTACGAGGTCGTCTCGCGCATCGCGCGAGGCGGCATGGCGACGGTGTACCTGGCCGTCGACCGCCGGCTCGAGCGCGAGGTCGCGCTCAAGGTCATGCACGCCCACCTCGCCGAGGGCGCGTCCGGCGCCGACTTCGTCTCGCGCTTCCGCCGCGAGGCGCGCGCGGCGGCCCGCCTCACGCACCCGGGGCTCGTCGCCGTGTACGACCAGGGGCTCGACGGCGACACGAGCTACCTCACGATGGAGTACGTGGCGGGCTCGAACCTGCGCCGCGCGATGCTCGCGGAGCGCACGCTGCCGCTGGGCCGCACGCTCGACGTGCTCGAGGACGTCCTCGACGCGCTCGCCGCCGCCCACCGCGCCGGTCTCGTGCACCGCGACATCAAGCCGGAGAACGTGCTCGTCGACGCCGAGGGCCGGCTCAAGGTCACGGACTTCGGGCTCGCGCGCGCGGTCAACGAGGTCACGGCGACGACGACCGGCACCATCCTCGGGACCGTCGCCTACCTCTCCCCCGAGCTCATCGCGACGGGCGCGTGCGACGCACGGACCGACGTCTACGCCGTGGGCATCCTCGCGTACGAGATGCTGCTGGGCACGGTCCCGCACACCGGCACGACTCCCATCCAGGTCGCGTTCCAGCACGTCAACAACGACGTGCCGCCGCCCTCGGACGTCGCCCCGTGGATCCCGCCCGAGGTCGACGACCTGCTGTGCGCCCTCGCCGCGCGCGACCCCGCCGACCGCCCGGCCGACGCCGGCGCCGCGCTCGCGCTCGTGCGCTCGACCCGCGCGGCGCTCGACCCGGCCGACCTCGAGCGGCGCGTCGACCCGCCCGCGGGCGCGGCCGTCGACGGCCCCCCGGCCGAGGCCCCCGGGTCCGGCCCGACGACGGAGCACCGGTCCGCGGCGACCGCGCCCCTCGCCGCGCTCAGCCTGCAGGACCGCGAGGCCGCCGGCCTCACCGAGCCGCTCGCCGTCGGGCACGTCGTCGCCCCGACGACGCGGCCGGGCCCGCCGCCACCTCCCGCTCCCCCGGTCACGGCGCGACGCCGCGGGCGAGGCCGGGCGGTCGTCTGGTCGCTCGTCGTCCTGCTCGTCCTCGCGGGGGCCGGCGGCGGCGCGGCCTGGTGGTTCTCCTCCGGGCCCGGCGCGTACACGCAGGTCCCCGGCGGGCTCGTCGAGGCGTCCCGGACCGAGGCCGCCGCGATCCTCGACGGGGCGGGCCTCGACCACACGGTCGAGGAGCGCTACGACGACGCCGTGCCGGAGGGCGCCGTCGTGGCGACCGACCCGGCGTCCGGCGAGGACGTGCGCAAGGACGGCAGCGTGCAGCTCGTCGTGTCGAAGGGCGTGCGGATGCTCACGGTGCCGACCGGCCTCGTGGGCGCGACGCAGGAGGAGGCGACCGCCGCGATCGAGGGCGCCGACCTGACGCTCGGCGACCCCGTCCTCACGCCGCACGACGAGGTGCCGTCGGGCCAGGTCATGGCCGTGAAGGACCCCGACGGCAACGTCATCGAGGAGGGCGCCACGATCCGGCACGACGTGCCGGTGGTGCTCACCGTCTCGTCCGGGCCCGCGCCCGTCGTCGTGCCGCAGGTCACGGGCTCCCCGAAGGACGCCGCGGTCCAGGCCCTGGAGGACCAGGGCCTCGTGCCCGCGGTCACCGAGGAGTACTCGGAGTCCGTCGCCGCGGGCCTCGTGATCCGCCAGGACCCCGAGCAGGGCACCGACGCGCACCGGACGGACACGGTGAACGTCGTCGTGTCGCTCGGGCCGCCGCTCGTCGAGGTGCCCAACACCTACTCGATGAACGTCAAGGCCGCCGAGAAGGCGCTCACCGACGCGGGGTTCACGGTCGAGGTCCGGCACCCGCAGGGCATCAGCCCTCTCAACATCGTCTACGCCCAGGACCCTCCGGGCGGCGACGGCCGCACCGCCCCGAAGGGCTCGACGATCGTCATCAACGTCTTCTGACGTCGACTCCCCAGCATGTGGCTGTGGCCCGGGGGGGA
>NZ_JBGNYC010000044.1:0-37962 GCF_051844275.1 Cellulosimicrobium sp. CpK407 | reverse complement strand
GCACGATCCGCGCGAGCGACCCGTCGTCGCCCGTCACGTCCCCGACGAGGTCGACTTCGGCTTTGTCGGCGAAGACGGCGTCGTCGCCGACGGCCAGTGCGGCGCGGTGCCCGACCCGCTCGTCGGCACGGGCATCATCGGCACCGACGACACCGTGTCGGGCAACGTCTGCCTCGCGGTCCCGGCGGGCGCCGCCGGGCTGTGGACGCTCTCGCTCGAGGGCTACGAGCCCTGGTACCTCACGGCGGACGACCCGCTCGCGAGCTGACCGCCACCGGGGCGCGGGCGCCGCGGCGTTGCTGTGGTCGCCCTGCCTCTGCCGTGCCAGAGTCTCCCCATGGCGCACCCGTGGGAGACCCGATGAGCCCGCGGCCGGTGCGGGCCGCCCGCGCCTGGTGGGACGGCGTCCGGCCCGCCCCGGGGACGTTCTGGCGCTCGGCCGGGGCCGGCGTGCCGGGCGCCGTCGGCGGCGTCCCCGACGGCATGGCGACCGCGACGCTCGTCGGCGTCAACCCGATCCACGGCCTGTACGCGACGGCGATCGGCCGCATCGCGGGTGGTCTCACCGTCGACTCGCGGCTCATGATCGTCACGACGACGAGCGCCGCCGCCCTCGCCGCCGGCTCGGCGCTCGCGGGGGTCGCCGGCGAGGACCGGCTCGCGGCGCTCATCCTCCTCACGACGCTCGCAGGGGCGGTCATGATCGTCGCGGGGCTCGTGGGCCTCGGTCGTCTCACCGGCTTCGTGTCGCACTCCGTGATGACGGGGTTCCTCACCGGCGTCTCCGTCAACATCCTGCTCGGCCAGCTCGACGACCTCACCGGGGCCGACCCGACCGCGTCGCTCGCGGTCGGCCAGGCGTACCAGGTGCTCCGGTCTCCCGGGACGTGGGACCTGCCGACGCTCGTCGTGGGTCTGGGGTCGGTCGTCCTGCTCCTCGCCCTCGGCCGGACGCGGGTCGCCCCGTACGCCGCGGTCGTGGCGCTGGTGGTCTCCGCCGTCGCGGTGTGGGCCCTCGGGGCGACGTCCGTCCAGCTCGTCGGGGACGCGGGCGAGATCCCTGCCGGCCTGCCGTCCCTCGCGCTGCCCGACCTGGGGCTCGTGTCGGTCGACGTCGCCGTGGGGGCGCTCGCGGTGGCGGCGATCGTGCTCGTCCAGGGCGCGGGGGTCGCGGAGTCCGTCCCGAACCCCGGCGGGCGTCGCGCCGACCCGAACCGCAACTTCGTCGGTCAGGGCGTCGCCAACCTCGCGGTGGGGTTCTTCCGCGGGATCCCGGTCGGCGGGTCGGTCGGCCAGACGGCGATCAGCACCGCCGCGGGCGCGCGCGACCGCTGGGCGGGGATCATGTCGGGCGTCTGGGTGCTCGTCGTCCTCGTCGCGCTGTCCGGGCCGGTCGGGGCCGTCCCGTCGGCGACGCTCGCGGCGCTGCTCGCCGTCGCGTCGGTCGGGTCGATCCGGCTCTCGGCCATGGCCACCGCGTGGCGGACGGGCAGCCAGTCCCAGGTCGCGATGTCGACGACGTTCCTCGCCACCCTCCTCCTGCCGGTCGCGGCCGCGGTGGGGATCGGCGCCGCGCTCTCGATCCTCCTCCAGGCGAACCGGGAGTCGCAGGACCTGCGGATCGTCCGCCTCGTCCCCCTGGAGGACGGGCGCTACCGCGAGGAGCCCGCGCCGCGGCGGCTCGACGACGCGACGGTCACCGTGCTCGACGTCTACGGGAGCCTGTTCTACGCCGGTGCCCGCTCGCTCGAGGCCGCGCTCCCGGAGCCCGCGCACGCCCACGACGCCGTCGTCGTGCTGCGCCTGCGCGGACGGGCGAGCCTCGGCGCGACCGCGTTCACCGTGCTCGCGCACTACGCCGACCGGCTCGGCGAGCGCGGCGGGCGGCTGTACGTGAGCGGCGTGGACCCGGACCTGGCGGAGAAGTTCGAGCACGTCATCGACGTGCGCCTGCACGAGCGGATCGCGGTGTACCCGGCACGACCCGTGCTCGGCGAGTCGACCGCGGACGCGATGGCGCACGCCGAGGCGTGGCTCGTGCGCGGCGTCGAGACGGCGCAGATCCCAGTGGTGCGGACGGACGGTCCCGTGAAGCGCCTGTGGTCGCGCGTGCGGTCGATGCTGCACCGCGGGTGACCGCGGCGTCGACGACCGGAGGGCGTCCGACGACGGACCGCTCGCGTCAGCCCGCCGCGGCACCCCGCGCGTCGAACCGGTCGCGGTGGTCACGGATCGTGGTCGTGTTCTCCAGCGCCCACTCGACGAGCGCGAGCACGGGCGGCAGGAGGGTCGCGCCGAGGTCGGTCAGCGCGTAGTCGACGCGCGGCGGCACGACGGCGTGCACCGTGCGGCTCACCAGCCCGTCGCGCTCGAGCTGGCGCAGGTTGAGCGTGAGCATGCGCTGCGAGATCCCGTCGATGCCGTGCAGGAGCTCGGTGAACCGCTGCGGCCCGCCCGAGAGCATGCCCAGGATGAGGACGCTCCACTTGTCCCCGACCCGGTCGAGCACCGAACGCACCTCGCTCGTGGCCTCGGCCGCCGCGCACCCGCCGTCCGCCGGGATGCCGTGCCGCTCCGCGAGCTCGCGCACCACGGGCACGTGGGTGCTCGGCGTCGTGGTCATGGGGGTCTCCGTCTCCAGGGCGTGCGGCTCCGTGTGCCTCTCGCACACGGGTGTGCCTTTTGTAGCGCCACCCATGGTTACCCATCATGTGCCCAGGCACAAAGAGTGACCGGCCGCCCTGGGCCGTCGCCGCCTCCCCTCGAAGGACTCGCGCATGAACGTCGCCCTGTGGATCGCCTCCGGTCTCCTCGCCCTCGCCTTCCTCGGCGCCGGGCTCATGAAGGCCCTGCGCCCGATCCCCGTCCTCCAGGAGCAGATGCGGTGGGTGACGCCGGAGCGCACCGCGGGCGTGCGCGCGATCGGCTGGCTCGAGGTCGCGGGCGCCGTCGGCGTGATCCTGCCCTGGGCGCTCGGCGTCGCGCCGGTCCTCACGCCGGTCGCGGCGGTCGGGCTCGCGCTCACGCAGGTCGGCGCGATCCCGCTGCACGTGCGCCTCGGCGAGGCCAAGGCCGTGCCGGCGAACGTCGTGCTGCTCGCCCTGTCGGTGTTCGTCGCCGTGGGACGGTTCGCCGCGCTCTGAGCCCCGTGCCGCCCCTGGGCGGCGCCTGCTCCACGCGGGACTCGCGCACGAGCGTTCCCCGCCGCGCGAGGGGCACGCTCAGCCCAGCGCGTGCACGAAGTCGACCCGCTGGGCCGCGAACCACGCCTCGTCCTCGCGGATGGCGTCCCCGACGCCGTCGTCCCACATGCGCTGCCAGCCGCCGCCCCGCGTCTGCGCCGCGTGCCGCGTCGCGTACCAGCTCCGCGCGAACCGCTGCGCCAGCACGTCGAGCAACGCGAGCCGCTCCGACCGGTCCAGCCCGTACGCCTCGGTGAGGATGCGCGCGCGCCGCGGCGCGTCGAGGCCCCGCAGGGCCTCCGGCCGCCTCTCGGGCGCGCTCACCGGCGCCCAGTAGCGCAGGGTCGTCGCCACGTCGAGCAGGCGCGTGGTCGGCGCGGCGAGGTCGAAGTCGACCACGCCGACGAGCCGGTGCGGACCCTGCGGGTCCTCGCCCGCCGGGACGAACAGCGCGTTCTCCACCGTGAGGTCGTTGTGCCCGACGACGTCCGGCACGTCGAACACGTCCGGCACCTCCGGGAACTGCACCCGCTCGGGCCACGCGACGCCGTCGGGCAGGACGACGTCGCGCGACACCGCGTGCAGGTCGCGCTGCCACTCGCCGAGCTGGACAAGCACGTCCTCGTCGGCCGCCCAGGCGTGCGGCGGGCGACCGCCCATCTCGCCCGGCAGGAACGTCACGACCTCCCGGCCGTCGTCGTCGACACCGAGGAACCGCGGCGCGCGCTCGAAGCCCGCGCGCTCCAGGTGCAGCAGGTACGCCTCGACCGCCGGGCTGTGCGGGCCGCGCGGACGGCGGACCGTGGCGCCGCGCCGGACGATCCCGTCCGACACGTCACCGCCCAGCAGCGGGACCTCGACGTCGTCCGCGTCGTCGCGGTACGGGAGCAGATCGGTCATACCCGACACCCTCGCACGCGCGGCGGGCCCGTGACCAGGCCCGCCGCGCCGTCGCTCTACGCGACCGCGTCGAACGGGTACCGCCGACGCAGGACGAGCCGCTGCACGAGCGTCCACGTCACCGTCACGAGCAGGTATACCCCCGCGGCGAGCGGGACGAAGCACGCGATCACCGCGGTCATGAACTGCAGAGCACCGAGCGCGTTCTGCAGGGCGGGTCCCGCCGGGGCGCCAGGGGTTCCCGACACGCCGGGGCCGGTCGGCGTCCGGGGCGCGGCGAGGCGCCCGCCGGGCAGGCTGGCCCGACGCGTCAGCTCCCCGACGAGCGCGATCAGGAGCACGACCGCGCCGGCGACAGCGAGGGTCGGGAGGGCCGCCGCACCCGCACCGAGCGAGCCGACGAGGCTCGAACCGAGGGGTGCGCCCCACAGCGTGTGGCCCAGCAGCGCGTTGCCGTGCCCGGCGATCTGCGCGTGGAGGAACAGCGCGTAGACCACGCCGACCACAGGTGCCTGGGCGAGCATCGGCAGGCAGCCGGCGAACGGCGTCGTGCCCTCCGCGGCGTAGAGGTCGAGCGTCGCGCGCTGCAGCTTCTGCGGGTCGTTCCGGTGGCGGCGCTGGAGCTCCGCGAGCCGGGGCGCGAGACGCGCACGGTCACGCTCCGCCTTGGCCTGCGACACGCCCACGGGGACGAGCACGGCGCGGACGGCGAGCGTCAGGAGCACGACGGCCCCGGCGGCGGCCGCTCCTCCGGCGACGGGTTCCAGCAGGTGGGACAGGCCCATCAGGGCACGGTAGGCCGCGTCGAGCACGGTGGAGACGAGCGGGAGGTCGAGCAGGTTCATGGTGGTGTCCTCGGTCGAACGTGCGGGGTACGCGTTCGCCGATCACCCTGCGCCGGCAGGCAGGAGCACGCCCGCGGCGTCGTGCGCGCGGGGTACGGGAGCGGGAGGCCTCGGCCGGGTGATCAGCCGAGGAGACGGCCGGGCGCCCGTGGCCGGGCGCGGCCGGGTGCGTCCGGGTCGCTCTGGGTGACGACCGGCCCGACGTCGACCGTGTCGCGGAGCCGGCCCGCCGGGCGCGCTGCCACGCCGAGCGCGAGCGGGGCGCCCCAGCGTGCGGTGACCACGGCCACGGCCGCGACGAGGGCGGTGGCACCGAGGAGGAAGAGCGTGGCCGTGAGGGTCGACGTGCCGAGCAGGAGCGCGAGCGCCGACGCGACGTCGCGCGCGACGACGAGGAGGTCGTTCATCGCGCCCCTCCTCTCCGGTCCTGGGCGGCCGTGGCCCAGCCTAGGACACGTGGAGCGCCGACCACTCGTCGTCGGTGAGGAGACGCGACCGGATGATGAACCGCACGCCCTCCGGCGCCTCGACGCTGAACCCCGCGCCGCGACCGGGCACGACGTCGATCGTCAGGTGGGTGTGCTTCCAGTACTCGAACTGCGCACGGCTCATCCAGACGGGCACGACGAACCGGCCCGCCGCGCCGTCCGCCCCGGCGGGGCCGTCCGCGCCGGGACCGGGCACGTCGACGACGAGGTCGCCGAGGTGCACGTCGGCGTCGCCGAGCAGGAAGTCGCCCTGCGGGTAGCACATGGGCGACGACCCGTCGCAGCACCCGCCGGACTGGTGGACCATGAGCTCGCCGTGCACCGCGCGCAGCCGCGCGAGCAGCGCCGCCGCGTCGCCGGTGACGGCGACCCGCGCGGGAGCCGAGCCGCCCGCACGGGGCGAGAGAACGTCGTCGGGCACGGGAACCTCCACGTGTCGGGGCCGACCAGGCGATCAAGGCACCCCGACCAGGCGGTCCTGGCTCGTCGGCGTCTCAGGACGAGCCAGGACCACCTGCTCGGCAGCCGGGGGGCGGGCGGGGGGACGGCGGCCTAGAAGAAGCCGAGCTTCTGGGCCGAGTAGGAGACCAGGAGGTTCTTCGTCTGCTGGTAGTGGTCGAGCATCATCTTGTGGTTCTCGCGCCCGACGCCGGAGCCCTTGTACCCGCCGAACGCGGCGGCCGCCGGGTACGCGTGGTAGCAGTTGGTCCACACGCGCCCGGCCTCGATGGTGCGGCCCGCGCGGTAGGCCGTGTTGCCCGACCGCGACCAGACGCCGGCCCCGAGCCCGTACAGGGTGTCGTTGGCGATCGTCATGGCGTCGTCGAAGTCGGAGAAGTCGGTGACGGCCACGACGGGCCCGAAGATCTCCTCCTGGAAGATCCGCATCGAGTTCTTGCCCTCGAAGATCGTGGGCGTCACGTAGTACCCGCCCGCGAGGTCGCCGCCGAGCTCGGCGCGCGTCCCGCCCGTGAGGACCTTCGCGCCCTCCGCCTTGCCGATCTCGATGTACGACAGGATCTTCTCGAGCTGGTCGTTCGACGCCTGCGCGCCGATCATCGTCTCGGTGTCGAGCGGGTTGCCCTGCCGCACCGCCTGCGTGCGCTCGATCGCGTCGCCGAGGAACGTGTCGTAGATCGACGACTGGATGAGCGCCCGCGACGGGCACGTGCACACCTCGCCCTGGTTGAGGGCGAACATCGTGAACCCCTCGAGGGCCTTGTCGTAGAAGTCGTCGCGCGCGTCGGCGACGTCGGAGAAGAAGATGTTCGGCGACTTGCCGCCGAGCTCGAGCGTGACCGGGATGATGTTCTGGCTCGCGTACTGCATGATCAGGCGGCCGGTCGTCGTCTCGCCGGTGAACGCGATCTTGCGGATGCGCGGGCTGGACGCGAGCGGCTTGCCGGCCTCGACGCCGAACCCGTTGACGACGTTCACCACCCCGGGCGGCAGCAGGTCCCCGACGATGTCCATGAGGAAGAGGATCGACGCGGGCGTCTGCTCGGCGGGCTTGAGCACGACGCAGTTGCCCGCCGCGAGCGCCGGGGCGAGCTTCCACACGGCCATGAGGATCGGGAAGTTCCACGGGATGATCTGGCCGACGACGCCGAGCGGCTCGTGGAAGTGGTACGCGATGGTGTCCTCGTCGATCTCGGAGATCGACCCCTCCTGCGCGCGGATCGCGCCGGCGAAGTAGCGGAAGTGGTCGATCGCGAGCGGGATGTCGGCGGCGAGCGTCTCGCGGACGGGCTTGCCGTTCTCCCACGTCTCGGCGACGGCGATCCGCTCGAGGTTCTCCTCCATGCGGTCGGCGATCTTGTTGAGGATGTTGGCGCGCTCGGTCGCGCTCGTGCGGCCCCACGACCGGGCGGCGCCGTGCGCGGCGTCGAGCGCGCGCTCGACGTCGTCGGCGTTCCCGCGGGCGACCTCGGTGAAGGTCCGGCCCGTCACAGGGCTCGGGTTCTCGAAGTACTGCCCGCCGGCCGGCGCGACGTACTCGCCGCCGATCCAGTGGTCGTACCGGGCCTTGTACTCGGCGATCGCCCCGTCCGTGCCGGGGGCTGCGTAGACCGTCATCGTCTGCCTCCTCGCAGTGCTGGCTCGCCGCGCCCCCAGGGAGGCCGGGCGGGAGATGCCCGACGGCGGTGCGCGGCACGGCGCCTCGTCGCGCCGTGGCACGACGCTAGGCGCCCGAGGGTTGCACGACCGTTGCAGCGCTGCGGGCGGTCAGCCCAGGTCGTCGTCGAGGAGGTCGAGGTGGGCGCGCGCGCGGACCCAGCGCGGGCTCCCGGGGTCGGCGAGGCCCTGGAGGAGGGTCCACGCCGTGTGGTCCTCGGCGCCGTCGTCGGTGCGGGTCCAGGCGTCGAGGACGTCGGCGTCGCGCGCGGAGACGGCGGCCGTGCGGAGCTCGGCCGCGAGCTCGGCACGCAGCCGCTCGACGGCGGGCGCGCCGGAGCGCGGGAGGAGCGGCGCGCGATAGGCGGCGATCGCTCCCCGGACGTCGCCGACGGCGAGCAGGTCGCGCACGTCGTCCGCGTCCGTGCGCAGCGGGCGCGCGAGGCGGTACGGGCGGGACCCGGCGAGGAGCGGGCCGGCGACGCGGCGCAGGCGCGAGACCTCGGCGCGCACCGTGACGTCGGAGAGGTGGCCCGGGTGCAGGAGCACGGCGAGCTCGTCCGCGGACAGGCCGCGCGGGTGCACCGCGAGCAGCGCGAGGATCTCGGCGTGCCGCAGGGAGAGGCGGTGCCCGAGGCCGTCCGGGGCGCGGAGGACGGGCGACGACCCGAGCACGAGCAGCTCGGGCGCACCGTCGTGCGGTGGCGCGGGGACGGCCCCGGTGCCGTCGGTCGTCGGCGCCGCCACGCGCTGGGCCAGCTCACGCTCGAGGCTCAGCACCGTGGCGCGCACGAGCGAGAGCACGACGCCCGAGGCGGCCGACTGCCGGCCCGTGACGTCGAGGACGCCGAGGACGCGGCCGGTCCCGGGCTCGTGGATGGGGACCGCCGTGCAGCTGAACGCCTGGACGGGGCGCGAGAAGTGCTCGGCGCCGAGCACCTGCACGGCGCGCCGCGCGGCGAGCGCGGTGCCGGGCGCGTTCGTCCCGACGCGCTCCTCGCGCCACACCGACCCCTCGACGAACCCGACGCGCTCGACGGCGTCCCGCAGGGAGCGGCTGCCCTCGACCCACAGGAGCCGGCCCGCGTCGTCGGACACCGCGACGGCCAGGCCGTCGTCGGCCGCGGCGTCGACGACGAGCTCGCGCACCACCGGCATGACGGACGCCAGCGGGTGGGCGTCGCGGTAGGCGACGAGGTCGTCGTGGGCGAGCCCGGAGCCGGTGCGCGGACCCTCGGGGTCGACGCCGCTGTGCACGGACCGGCGCCACGAGTCGGCCACCACGGGGTGGATGCCGGGCGGGAGCACACCGTCGACGAGGAAGGAGCGATAGGCGGCACGGACCGAGCGGGCGTCGCGGCGCGCGTCGGGGCGGCGCGGGTGCGCGTCCGAGCGCAGCGGCGGTGCGAGAGTGCGCGGCACGGGACCTCCCACGTCGTCGTGCGGTGCTGGGGCCCAGTGTAGGGCGCGCCCGTCGGCCCGCTACCGCGCGGCCGGGGCGGGCGCCCCGCCGCCCACGGTCGCGGCGGCCGCGACGCGGCGCAGCCCGGCGAGGACGACGCTCGTCGCCGCGGTGGGCGGGGCACCCCGGCGCACGGCGGCGTAGACCGGTCGCGTCCGGGGCACCCGCAGCGGGCGCGCGACGACGTCGTAGCGCGGGTCGACGGCGAGGCCCGGCAGCAGCGCGACGGACAGGCCCGCCTCGACGTGGGCGAGCAGCAGCTCGTAGCTGGGGAGCCGTGCGACGACGCGCGGCTCGAACCCGGCGTCGCGGCAGGCGCTCTCGACGAGGGTCGAGAGGTACCGGCCGGGCAGGTCCGCGGCCCAGCGCGCGTCGGCGAGGTCGGCGAGGTCGACCGGGCCCTCCCCCACCACCGTCCCCGCCGGGGCGTCCGCCGACGCGTCGGTCGGCGTGACGAGGACGACCGGGTCCTCGAGCAGCGGGACGGTCGCGACGTCGGGACCCGCGAGCCGCGCGCCGTCGAGCAGGTCGGCGGTCACCGCGACGTCGACGTCCGCGCGGCGCAGGGCCGGACCGCTCTCGCGCGGGTCGAGCTCGACGACCTCGACCCGGACCCGGGGGTGCTCGGCGGCCAGCCGTCGCGCGAGCGGGATCACGAGGGCGCGCACGGCGCTCGAGAACGCCGCGACCCGGACGACCCCGGCGGGCTGCCCGTCGGGGTGGGCGAGCTCCGCCTCCGCGAGCGCCATCTGGTCGAGGATCACGCGTGCGTGCCGGGCGAGGGTGCGGCCGGCGGGCGTGAGGCGCACGCGCCGCCCGGTCCGCTCGACGAGGCGCGCCCCGGTCTCCGCCTCGAGCGCCGCGAGCTGCGCGGAGACCGCGGACGGGCTGAGGTGCAGGGACGCGCCGACCGCGCGCACGGTCCCGAGGCTCTCGAGCCGGGCGAGGATCTGCAGCCGGGCGGCGTTGAGCACGTGGTCCTCCGTCCCGGTCGGCTCCCGTTGTGCGTCTTCTCCGCACAGACTGTACGCGAACTCGTGCTGTACGTGCACAAGGCGACGTCCCTACGCTCGGGACATGGCTGCCGTCCCGTCCCCCGCCGTCGCCTCGTCGACCCCCTCGGTCCCGTCCCTGACCCCGTCCGCGGCGCTCGACGCCGCGACGTTCTGGGCCGACGCCGACCGGCACCTCGTGCGGTACGGAGGGCCCTTCACGCCGGAGATCGTCGAGAGCGCGTCGGGCAGCTTCGTCACGACGGCCGACGGCCGCCGGGTCCTCGACTTCACGTCGGGCCAGATGAGCGCGATCCTCGGGCACAGCCACCCGGCGATCGTCGAGACGGTGCGGAACCAGGTCGGGACGCTCGACCACCTCTTCTCCGGGATGCTCTCGCGCCCGGTCGTCGACCTCGCCCGCCGGCTGGCGGCCACGCTGCCCGACCCGCTCGAGAAGGTCCTGCTCCTCACGACCGGCGCCGAGTCCAACGAGGCGGCGATCCGCATGGCGAAGCTCGTCACGGGCCGGCACGAGGTCGTCTCGTTCGCCGGGTCGTGGCACGGCATGACGCACGCCGCCGCCGCGGCGACGTACAGCGCGGGGCGCCGCGGGTACGGCCCGACGGCGCCCGGCAACCTCGTCATCCCCGTGCCCAACGCGTACCGCCCCGACCACGTCACCCCCGACGGCGGCCACGACTGGCGCCGCCAGCTCGACCTCGCGTTCGACCTCGTGGACGTGCAGTCCACGGGCAGCCTCGCGGCGTGCATCGTCGAGCCGATCCTCAGCTCGGGCGGGATCGTCGAGCTGCCGCCGGGCTACCTGGCGGCGCTGCGCGACAAGTGCCACGAGCGCGGGATGCTGCTCGTCCTCGACGAGGCGCAGACCGCGCTGTGCCGGACCGGCTCCTGGTACGCCTTCGAGGGCCGCGACGGCGAGGAGCCGGTGGTGCCGGACATCCTCACGGTCTCGAAGACGCTCGGCGCGGGTCTGCCGCTCGCGGCCGTCGTCACGAGCGCCGAGATCGAGGAGCGCGCGCACGAGCGCGGCTTCCTGTTCTTCACGACGCACGTCTCCGACCCCCTGGTCGCGGCGGTCGGGAACACCGTCCTCGACGTGCTCGAGGCGGAGCAGATGGACGCCCGCGTGCGCGTGCTCGGCGACCGCCTGCGCGCCGGGCTGCTCGACCTCCAGGAGCGCCACGCCACGGTCGGCGACGTGCGCGGGCGGGGCCTGCTCCAGGGCATCGAGCTCGTGCTCGACCGCGAGACGAAGGAGGGCGCCGACGCGCTCGGCGCCCTCGTCACCCGGCGGGCGCTGGACCTCGGGCTCCACATGAACGTCGTGCAGCTCCGGGGCATGGGCGGCGTGTTCCGCATCGCGCCGCCGCTCACGGTGAGCGACGAGGAGCTCGACCTCGGGCTCGACCTCCTCGACCGCGCGCTCGGCGAGGCGGAGCGCGAGCTGCTCGGCTGAGCCGCTCCCGGGTCACCACCCGGCGCGCGAGCGTCGGGCCCCGACGGCCACCACGCCCTCGCGCACGACGACCGGCGCGCCCAGCCCGGGGACGGCGAGCGACGCGCGGACGCCGTCGAGGACGCGGCCGTCGTCTCCGCCCGGCGTCTCGTAGACCAGCCAGAGCGCGCCGCCCGGGACGAGCAGGGCCGCGAGCGCGCTCGCCTCCGTGCACGCCGAGCGGGTCCAGAAGACGTTGACGTTCACCGCGAGGACGACGTCGAACGGGCCACCGACGGTGTCGGCGAGGTCAGGGTCCGTGACGTCCCCCTGCCGCACGACGAGCCGGCCGCGGTCGACCGCGGCGCGGTTGCGGGCCGTCGTGCGAGCGACGGCCGTCGCGGACCGGTCGACCGCGACGTAGCGCACACCGGGGTGGCGCGCGAGGACCAGCTCGGCGGCCGCGCCGGGCCCCGGCCCGATCTCGAGCACGACCTCGTCGCCGCGCAGGTCGAGCAGCGCGACGGCACGCTGGACCCGGTCCGGGACGACGCCGACCACGGGTCCAGTCTGACGGGGTGCGAGCCCGTCGGCAGCCTGCGTTTACACCGTCTCAGCATGCGCGACGGGCCTTCCGTGATGCGGACAGCCGACCTAGCCTGACGATCGGACGGACCACCACCTCGGACACCCCAGCTCCCGCCGCACGGAGGACACCATGCCCGCACCGCTCGACACCACCGAGAAGATCACCCAGTACGCCCACCCCGACCGCCTCGTGAGCACGGACTGGCTCGCCGAGCACCTCGGTCAGCCGGGCATCGTCGTCGTCGAGTCCGACGAGGACGTGCTGCTCTACGAGACCGGTCACATCCCCGGTGCGGTGAAGATCGACTGGCACACCGACCTCAACGACCCGGACACGCGCGACTACATCGACGGCAAGGGCTTCGCCCAGCTCCTCGGCGGCAAGGGCATCGGTCGTGACACGACGATCGTCGTCTACGGCGACAAGAACAACTGGTGGGCCGCGTACGCCGCGTGGGTCTTCACGCTGTTCGGCCACGAGGACGTGCGCCTGCTCGACGGCGGCCGCGGCAAGTGGATCGCGGAGGGCCGCGAGGTCACGACGGACGTCCCCGCGCCGGAGGCCGTCGAGTACCCGGTCGTGGAGCGCGACGACGTGACGATCCGCGCGTTCAAGGAGGACGTCCTCGCGCACATCGGCAACGGCCCGCTCGTCGACATCCGCTCCCCGCAGGAGTACACGGGCGAGCGCCTGCACATCCCGGACTACCCGGAGGAGGGCGTGCTGCGCGGCGGCCACATCCCGACGGCGCGCAACGTGCCGTGGGCGACGGCGGTCGCCGAGGACGGCACCTACAAGTCCCGCGAGCAGCTCGAGGCGATCTACCAGGAGGGCGGCCTCGGCCTCGCGACGGACGACGAGGTCGTCACGTACTGCCGCATCGGCGAGCGCTCGAGCCACACGTGGTTCGCGCTGACCTACCTGCTCGGGTTCGACAAGGTCCGCAACTACGACGGCTCGTGGACCGAGTGGGGCAACGCCGTGCGCGTGCCGATCGTCAAGGGCGAGGAGGCCGGCGAGGCTCCCGCGTCGCTCAACTGACGCACCGCTCGCACCTCACGCCCGGCGTGCCCGACGGCGCGCGGCCGGCCCCTCGTGGGCCCGCCGCGCGCCGTCGGCGTCTGCCGCCGGGCATACGGCGAGCGCGTCGGGCGTTCCGCACGGTGGGACCAGGTCCCGGCCGCACGCCCCCGATGCAAGGATCGACACCATGAGCTCCTCGTCCGACGCCTCGTCCCTGCCCGCGGCCCTCGCGGAGATCCGCGAGGACTTCCTCGCGCTGCCGGAGCGCGAGCGCCTCCAGCTCCTGCTCGAGTTCGCGAACGAGCTGCCCGACCTCCCGGAGCGCTACGCGAGCGCGCCCGGTCTGCTCGAGCGCATCGAGGAGTGCCAGTCGCCCGTGCGCGCGTTCGCGGAGGTCGACGACGACGGCGTCGTGCACTTCTTCGCGACCGCGCCCGCCGAGGCGCCGACGACGCGCGGGTTCGCGTCGATCCTCGCGCAGGGGCTGTCGGGCCTGACGGTGCAGGAGGTGCTCGACGTGCCGGACGACTACCCCATGTCGATCGGCCTCACGCGGGCCGTGAGCCCGCTGCGCATCGGCGGCATGAACGGCATGCTCACGCGCGCCAAGCGCCAGGTCCGCGAGCAGGTGGCCGAGCGCCCCTGACCGGAGGTTCGCACCAGCACCGGCCGAGCATGCGGTTGCGGCCCGTCCGGACGTCCTGACGAGACGCGACGTCACGCTCGGCGCGTCAGTCGCGGAGCGCGAGGCGGCGCGCGAGGCGGCGCGCGAGGACCGCGCAGACGACGAGCTGGAGCTGGTGGAACACGATCACCGGGACGGCGACGACGCCCGCGACGGCGACGGGGAACAGCACGCTCGCCATCGGCAGGCCCGTGGCGAGCGACTTCTTGGACCCGCACATGAGGAGCGCGACCCGGTCCTCGGTCGAGAGCCGCAGGGCCGCCCCACCCCACCAGGTGAGCGCGAGCATCGCCGCGAGGACGAGCGCGCTCACGACGAGCAGCGCGACGATCGACCAGCCGGACACGCTCGACCACACGCCCGCCGAGGACGCGGCGGCGACGGCGCCGAACACGACGACGAGGATCGTGCCGCGGTCGACGCCGAGCGTGAGCCAGCGCCGCGCGCGGACCCAGTCCCCGACCCACGGCTGCAGGAGCTGCCCGACGACGAACGGCAGCAGAAGCTGGAGCAGCACCGTGCGCAGGCCGCCGAGCCCGCCCGTGGGACCGTCGGCTCCCCCGGCAGCGCCGCCGGGACCGCTCATGAGCCAGAGCACGAGCAGCGGTGTGACGATCATCCCGGCGACGTTCGAGACGGTCGCCCCGCAGATCGCCCCGGCGACGTTGCCGCGCGCGACCGACGTGAACGCGACGGACGACTGCACGGTCGAGGGCAGCAGGGACAGGTAGAGCACGCCCGCGGCGAGCGGCGCCCCGACGAGCGGCTCGATCGCCCACGCCGTGACGAGCCCGAGCACCGGGAAGACGACGTACGTCGCCGCGAGGATCCCGCCCTGGAGGCGCCAGTTCCGCAGTCCCGCCCACACCTCGCGCGTGGACAGGCGCATGCCGTAGACGAGGAAGAGGACCGTGACCGCGACGTCCGCGACGACGTCGACCACGCGCTGCGCGCCCGGCCCCACCGGCACGACGAGCCCGAGCACGAGCACGACGAGCAGCGTGACGACGAACGGGTCGACCCACCTGCTCAGGACTGCACGCACGGGGACCGAGCCTAGCCCGGGTCAGAACAGGGTGTAGCCGCCGTCGACCGTCACGACCGCGCCGGTCATGAAGCTCGAGGCCGCGCTCGCGAGGAACACGACGGGCGGGCCGATCTCCTCGGGCTCGGCCCAGCGCCGCATCGCGGCGGGCGCGACGCAGTCGTCGTAGTACTCGGGCTGGTCGACGGGCGACGCCTCGGTGCGCACGTACCCGGGCGCGACGGCGTTGACGCGGATGCCGTGCGGCGCCCACTCGGCGGCGAGGCCCTTGGTGAGCTGGTGCACCGCCGCCTTGGACGCGAGGTAGGCGGGCTGCCAGCGCGGCCGGTTGACGATCGACGCCGACATCGAGCCGACGTTGACGATCGTCCCCGGACGCCCGTCGGCGACCAGGGCGCGGGCCACCGCGCGCGAGCAGTACCAGACGCCGTCGAGGTTCGTCGCGAGCGTGCGGTGCCACACGTCGTCGTCGATCTCGAGCGCCGCCCCGCCGATCGAGATCCCCGCGTTGTTGACGAGCACGTCGACCGTCCCGAGGTCCGCGGCCGCGCGCCCGACGACGTCGTCGACCTGCGCGCGGTCCGTCACGTCGAGCGCGTACCCGCGCGCGTCGATCCCGTCCGCCCGCAGCGCGGCGGCCGCGTCCTGCGCGGCCCGCGTCGTGGTCGCGGTGAGCGCGACCCGCGCCCCGGCCTCGCCGAGCGCGTGGGCGACGGCACGCCCGATTCCCCGGCTCCCGCCGGTGAGCAGGGCCGTGCGGCCGACGAGCGAGAACGAGTCGAGGACGGTCACGCGGGACAGTCGACCACGGGCCGCGTCAGAAGTCGAAGAGGTCCTCGAGCCACGACTCCTTCTTCTTCCGCTTGCGGTAGCGAGGGTCGTAGCCGTCGCGCCCGTCGTAGCGCCGGTCGCGGTCGTCGCGGTAGCGGTCGTCGCGGTAGCGGTCGTCGCCGTACTGGTCGTTCCGGTAGCGGTCGCGGTCGTCATACCGGCGGTCGTCGCGGCGCTCGCCGTAGCCGGGCGTGCCGTAGTCCGCGGCGGGCGCCGGCGGGTACGACGTCGGGGCGGGGGCGGCCGGGGACCCGACCGGGGCCGCCGCAGCGGCCGGACCCGCGGCCTCGGCGGCGATCTCGCTCTCCAGCGAGCGGTCGATGATCTTGTCGAGCTCCCCGCGGTCGAGCCACACGCCGCGGCACGTCGGGCAGTAGTCGATCTCCACGCCCTTGCGCTCCGTCATGACGAGCACGGTCTGGTCGGTGGGGCACAGCATGAGGTCCTCCGCTCGGGTGGGCGTCGTCCGTCCGACTCGCGGCACGGGTGCTGGCAGTCCAACGCGCCACGTACCCGGAGGGTTCCCGCGGCCGGGGTGCGCGCGGACCGCCCGGGCTGCCGCGGCGGCGCCGCGCCTCAGCCCTCGTCCGCCGCGAGCTGCTCGCGCAGCTCCTCGACGAGGTGCCGCTCGTCGTCGAGGGCCGCGAGCGCGTCCGCGAGCAGGGGCAGCGCCTCGGCGCCCGCGAGGAACCGGGCCGCACCGGCGTCGTCGTGCAGCCGCAGCGCGAGCTCGGCGCGCAGGACGAGCGCGCGGAACCGGAGGGGCTCCGAGACGGTGCGGGCACGGACGCCCTCGGCGTCGAACGCGCGGTCGAGCACCCGGGCGGCCCCGGCGGCGTCCCCCGCGCCCCGCAGGATCCGCGCGTGCTCGACGGCTCGGGCCAGGTCGGGAGCGGGATCGACGCGCCGTCGAGGCAGGTTCGGCGCGAACGACTCGCGTCCCGACACGTCCACCTCCCGAGCTGCCCCCACGACCGCTCGACCACCCTAACCCCGGCCCGCGCGCGCTGCCCGAGATGCCCCGAACGCGGAGAACGGGCGACCTGGCGCCCCACGCCGGAGACCGCGGACGCGGCACGGGGCATCGACCGACCGGCCGACGCCCCGTGCCGCGCTCTCGCGACCCCGGTCAGCGCTGGACGCGCGCGCTGCCGCCCGAGGCCAGCTTGCGCACCTCGGCGAGCGACGCCGTCGACGTGTCGCCCGGCGTCGTCATGGCGAGGGCGCCGTGCGCGGCGCCGTACTCGACCGCCTCGTGGATCGAGCCGAGCTCCATGAGCCCGTACGCGAGGCCCGACGCGAACGAGTCGCCGCCGCCCACGCGGTCGAGGATCTCCAGGCCGGGGCGGTGCGTCGCCTCGGCGAAGCCCTGGACGCGCGACCACGCGACGGCGCCCCAGTCGTTGACGGTCGCGGTCCTCACGCCGCGCAGCGTCGTCGCGACGACCTGGAAGTTGGGGTACTCCTCGGCGGCCCGCGCGATCATCGCGCGGAAGGCTCCGGTGTCGAGGTCGGTGAGGTTCTCGTCGACGCCCTCCACCTCGAAGCCCAGCGAGGCCGTGAAGTCCTCCTCGTTGCCGATCATCACGTCGACGTAGCGGGCCAGGCGGCGGTTGACCTCCTGCGCGCGCTCGACGCCGCCGATGCCCGTCCAGAGCGAGGGACGGTAGTTGAGGTCGTAGGACACGATCGTGCCGTGCCGACGCGCGGCGGCCATGGCCGCCTCCGCGACGTCCGCGGACGACTCGGACAGCGCGGCGAAGATGCCGCCCGTGTGGAACCAACGGACGCCGCTGCCGAACACGTCGTCCCAGTCGACGTCGTCGGGCCGGAGCTGGGCGATCGCCGTGTTGCCGCGGTCGGAGACGCCGACCGCGCCGCGCACGCCGAAACCGCGCTCGGTGAAGTTGAGCCCGTTCCGCACGGTGCGGCCGATGCCGTCGTACTCGCGCCACTGCACCCAGCACGTGTCGAGGCCGCCGGTGAGCATGAGGTCCTCGACGAGGCGGCCGACCTCGTTGTCCGCGAGCGCGGTGACGACGGCGCCGCGCAGGCCGAAGGCACGGCGCAGCCCGCGCGCGACGTTGTACTCGCCGCCGCCCTCCCACGCGTCGAAGCTGCGGGCGGTCTTGATGCGGCGCTCGCCCGGGTCGAGGCGGAGCATGACCTCGCCGAGGGCGACGACGTCGTAGGCGCACTCGTCCGCGGGTCGGAGAGCGAGCGGGGGCTGGTTCCGGGTCGTGTCGGGCACGGGTCAGGCTCCTTCGGCGGGGTGGGGGGCCGTCGCGGCGAGCTCGACGGCCTCGCGCGTGCGGCGGGTGATCTCGGCGGTGTCCCCCGCGCGCACGAGCGCGGCGTCGACCATCCAGGAGCCGCCGGCCGCGAGCACCGACGGCAGCGCGAGGTAGTCGAGCAGGTTGGCGGCGCTCACACCGCCGGTCGGGACGAAGCGCAGGCCCGGGAAGGGCGCGGAGAACGCCTTGACGGCCGCGGGGCCGCCGACGACGTTCGCCGGGAAGAGCTTCACGGCGTCGAGGCCGAGGTCGAGCGCGGCGATGACGTCCGACGGCGTCGCGACCCCGGGCAGGACCGGCACCCCGAGCTCCTGCGCACGACGCACGACGGCGGCCGAGAGCCCGGGCGAGACGAGGAACCGCGCCCCGGCCTCGACGGCCTCGTCGACCTGGGCCGCGTTGACCACGGTCCCCGCGCCGACGAGCACGTCCGGCACCTCGCGCGCGACCGCCTCGATCGCGGCGCGGGCACCCGCGGTGCGGAAGGTGACCTCCGCGACCGGCAGCCCGCCGTCGCGCAGCGCGGTCGCGACGAGCACGCCCTGCGCCGCGTCGTCGACGACGACGACCGGCACGACGCGGGCACGCGCGATCGTCTCGATGGGTCCGTGGGATGACATCCTCGCTCCGTTTCGCTATGGTGAACGCCTGTTGTTCACTACGGAACGTACTCTAGGCGAAGGAGCCACGACGATGGAAGCCGGGAGCACGGCGTCCCCCCTGCCGGAGGGCAGCGAGCACGCGGCGGGCGGGCACGCCGCGAGCCCGCTCGGGAGCGTCGACAAGGCGCTGACCGCGCTCGAGGCGCTCGCCACGGCCGGCCCCGGCGGGGTGGCCCTCGGCGACCTCGCACGCTCGCTCGGGCTGCACAAGGCCTCGCTGCACCGCACGCTCGCGGCGCTGCGCCACCGGGGCTACGCCGAGCAGGACGCCACGACGGGCGACTACCGGCTGGGCCCCGCGGCGACCGCGCTCGCGACGGTGTACCTCGGCGAGGAGAACCTGCCCGCGCTCCTGCACCCGGTGCTCGTCGCGGTCTGCCGGGCGACGGACGAGCTCGTGCACCTCGGCGCCCTCGCCGGGACCGAGATCGTCTACCTCGACAAGGTCGAGCCCGCGCGCGCCGTGCGCGTCTGGTCGGCCGTCGGCCGACGTCGCCCCGCGGCCACCACGGCCCTGGGGCGCGCGCTGCTGGCCCACCGCGCCCTGGACGACGCCGCCCTCGCCTGGTACGCGGCGGCCGCCCCCGACGAGCACCCCGTCACCGCGGCCGCGCTCCGCGCGACGTGCGACGCGACCCGTGCGAGCGGGTTCGCGACCGAGACGGAGGAGAACGAGCCGGGCATCAGCTGCGTCGCCCTGCCCGTGCTGCGCGACGGCCAGTCCGTCGCCGCGGTGAGCGTCACCGCGCCCGCCGAGCGGCTCGGGGCGCGCCGGCGCCGGGAGATCGAGGCGGTCCTGCGCGAGGTCGTCCCGCCGCTGCTGCCGCCGACGCTCACCGTGCCGGAGGCCGTGCTCGGTCGGCCCGGTCGACCCGGAGGTCCCGTCGCGGGGGGACCGCGTCGACCGGCGACGCCCGCAGGGCTGTGAGAGAGTTCAACCGCAGCACGACGGAATGACGGAAGGGCCCGCGATGACCGTCCTCGTGGCGTACAACGACTCCCCGCAGGGCGAGACCGCGTTCCGGGCGGCCGTCGCCGAGGCGGTCCACCGCTCGACCGCCCTCGCGGTCCTCGTCCTCACCCCGCAGGACGCCGACGCGGGGGTCCCCGCGACCCTCGCGCACCTGCTCGACACGCTTCCCGCCGAGGTCGCCCGCCCCGAGATCTCCTACCGCTCGGAGCACCTCGACCCCGCCGAGGCGATCATCGACGCGGCCGAGCGCACCGGCCCCGACCTCGTCGTCGTGGGCGCGCGCAAGCGGTCGCCGGTCGGCAAGTTCCTCCTCGGCAGCACCACGCAGCGCGTGCTCCTCGACTCGCCCGTCCCGGTGCTCGTCGTCAAGGCGTCGCACTGACGCCCTCCTGACGGGTGCCGCGACGTGGCCTCCCGGCACCCCGGACGGCCACGTCGCGACCTCTCAGTCCTGTTCGACGGCGGCGCGCAGCCCGTCGACCAGCGGGGTCGTCGAGCGGCCCAGCAGGCGCGCGAGCTCCCCCGACGTCTCGGCGAGCAGCCCGTCGCGGATGTTGCCGTCCAGCGCGACGACGAACCCGGCGGTGCCCTCGTCCAGTCCAGCCCCCAGCAGGAGCGCCCGGTGCTCGTCGGGGCTCACGCGCCGGTAGGTGACGGGGCGCCCGAGCACCTCGGCGGCTGCGGCGGCGAGGTCGTCGAACGTCCACGCGACGTCGCCGCTCAGCTCGTAGACGGCCCCCGCGTGCGCGGAGGCGTCCGCCTGCGCGGCGAGGGCGACGACTGCCGCGGCCTCGGCGTAGTCCGCACGGGTCGCGCTCGCGACCCGACCGTCGCCGACGCTCGACACGATCTCGCCGGACTCGCGGGCGCCCACGACGTCGCCGACGTAGTTCTCCGTGTACCAGTTGTTCCGCAGGATCGTGGTCGCCAGGCCCGAGGCGGCCAGGATCTCCTCCGTGGCCTTGTGCTCGGGCGCGAGGACGAGCGCGGAGGTCGTCGCGTGCGGGGCGCTGGTGTAGATCACGCGGGAGACGCCGGCCGCGACGGCCGCCTCGACGACGTTGCGGTGCTGCGGGACCCGCTGCCCCACCTCGGAACCCGACACCAGCACGAGCACGTCGACGCCCGCGAGCGCCGCGGCGAGCGTCTCCGGGCGCGCGTAGTCGGCCTCGCGTACCTGGACACCACGGTCGGCGAGGTCGGCGACCTTGGTGGTGGTCCGCGCGGCGGCGACCACCTGGGACGGGTCCGCGCCGTGGGCGAGGAGGGACTCGACGACGAGGCGGCCGAGGTGGCCGCTGGCTCCGGTGACGGCGATGGACATGCGAGGGCTCCTTCGGTGCGTGGGCACGACCGGTCGGCCGCGCCCTCCCAGGATGCACTTACTTTTCGTAAGTGCCAACTCTGAGAGCGCGCGTTCTATCTCACAGTGCCGTTCTCTGGGTGGTCGCCGTATCCTGGGTCGATGACGACCGACGCCCGCCCCGCGGAGGACACCGGACCCACCGACGCGATGGTGGCCGACGTCTTCCAGCGCGGCTGCACGTCGCGACACGTCCTCGAGACCGTCACCGGACGCTGGGGCGTGCTCACGGTCGCCGGCCTGCGCGACGGCGCGGTGCGCTTCAACGCGCTGCGGCGCCGCATCGACGGCGTCAGCGAGAAGATGCTCGCCCAGACCCTCCAGTCCCTCGAGCGCGACGGCATCGTCGTGCGCGAGGTGCGCGCGACCATCCCGCCGCACGTCGAGTACTCCCTCACCGACCTCGGGCGCCGCGTCGCCGACAGCCTCACGGGGCTGCTCGACGTCCTCGAGGGCTCGGTCGCGGAGGTGACGGCGTCCCAGCACGCGTACGACGCGCGCCGGGACGCCTGACGCTCACGACTGCGAGCGCACGTACCAGAACACGAGCGCGCCGACGACCAGCAGGCCCACCAGCACGGCGAGGACGATCTTGCCCACGCTGTAGGGGCGCCGCCCGATCACCTGGCCGGTGTTCGCGTTGACCATGACCTGCCACTGCTTGCCCGCGTACACGTACGTCGCGATCCACAGCGGCAGCAGCACGAGCTTGAACATCACGTCCGCGTAGGCGGTGCGGATCGAGCCGACGCGCTGCTCGTCGCCCCCGATGTCGCGCTCGACGTCGCCCTTGATCACCGGCGCCATCTTCTGCTTCGCGCGGTCGAGGCCGACCGGGGGCTCGACGTCGTAGCGCGCCGCCGAGAACCCCGCGAGGTACTCGGCGCGGAACGGCACCGCGTGCGACAGCGGCCACGGGCCGAGCTTCGACAGGTCGCGCTCGGCGACCTGCGACGACGCGGGGACGAGCACGTCGTCGAAGTCGCGCGCGACGTGCCCGGAGACGGGCGTCCAGCTGACCCTCCGCTCCTGGCGCTCCTCGTCCCCGTTCTTGACGGTCACGTAGTAGGCGTCCCCGCGCTGCCCCGAGTACGCCGACGACGTGCGGGCGTCGAACGTCCAGTGCGGCACGTAGGAGCCGTGCAGGGACTCCGTGTCGCCGACCTTCTTCAGCTCGCCCGGCGCGAACCAGCGCGAGCGCACCCAGCGCCGGAACGCGTCGCGCGCCTGCGCCTGCTCGACCCCGAACGGCACGACGGCCTCGGGTTGCACCAGCCCGTCCGTCTCCGCCGTCGCGACAAGGTGCCCGCCGCAGAACCGGCACGCGACGGACAGGTCGGTCCCCTGCGTGGTCGCGCCGCAGCCGTCGCACGTGAGGACCCGCGCGTCGAGGATCCCGGCGCGCACCCCGCCCTGCGCCGCGGCCCACGCGTCGAACGAGTGCTCGTCGACGGCGTCGCCCGGCGCGTGCACGATCGCGACGGTCCCGCCGCACGCCACGCAGCGCAGGTGCTGCGTGCCCGGCGCGTACGCGAGCTGCGACCCGCACGCGTCGCAGCGCGTGCGGACGAGCTCGTCCTGGGTGTCGCTCACCGTCAGCCCGCCTGCGGGCCGGTCGGGCCGCCGGTCGGGGCACCTGTCGGAGGCAAGGGCGGCGGGGTCGCCGCGAACAACGGCGCGAGCGCGGGCACCTCGCCCGCGGCGGTCCACGCGGCCATGCCCTCCTGCCACACGAGCGACGCGCGCGTCACCTCGCCGGACCGGACGCGGCCGGCGAGGTCCGCCGTCGTGCCGGGCCCGGCCTGCGTGCCGCCGACCGCCCAGTACCAGGGCGACTCCGCGCCAGGCAGGGGCGGCGGCCCCGCGGGCGCCGCCGGGGCCGGGGCCGGCTGGGCCGCCGTCGTCCCGAGCGACTGCGCGAGCTGCTGCCCCATGGCCGCCCCGAGGCCCATCCCGGCGCCGAGCCCCAGCCCGTCGCCCGCACCCCCGGGGTTCGCGGCGGCCGTCTCGATCGCGTTCGCCGCCTGGAACTTGGTGTACTGGTCGAGGTTCCCGACCACGGCCATCTGCGTCCGCTTGTCGAGCGCCGCCTCGACCTCGGGCGGGAAGGAGACGTTCTCGAGGACGAAGCGCGGCACGGCGATGCCGTACTCGGACAGGTCCTCCGAGAGCTGGCCCGCGAGCCGCGTGGCGATCTCGCGCTGGTTCGCGGCGAGGTCGATCGCGGCGACGCCCGCCTCTGCGAGCGCCGGGCCGAGCTGGCCGACCACGAGGCGGCGGAAGTAGTCGCCGATCTCGTCGGTGCGGAACTGCGGGTCGGTCCCCACGAGCTGACGCAGCAGCGCCGACGGGTCCACGACCTGGAGCGCGTACGTCCCGAACGCCCGGATGCGAACCGCGCCGAGCTCCGGGTCGCGCAGGATCACCGGGTTCTGCGTGCCCCACGTGAGGTCGGTGAACTGGCGCGTCGCGACGAAGTACACCTCCGCCTTGAACGGAGAGTTGAACCCGTACTTCCAGCCCTGGATCGTCGACAGGATCGGCAGGTTCTTGGTCTCGAGCGTGTACGTGCCCGGCCCGAACACGTCGGCGAGCCGGCCCTCGCTCACGAAGACGGCGCTCTGCCCCTCGCGCACGACGAGCTGCGCCTGGTTCTTGATCTCGTTGCCCTGGCGCGGGAAGCGCCAGACGATCGTGTCCCGGCTCTCGTCGAGGAACTCGATGATGTCGATCAGCTGGCCGCGCAGCTTCTCCATGAAGCTCATCCGGACTCCTTCGCTCGTCGTGCGGAACGACCGCGGGCGCCCGCACGCTGCGGGAGCGTCGCCCGCCCTGGCGCGCCGAGCATAGCGGCATCCTGCCCCGCCGATGAAACCCCCAAGGGTTGGTAAAACCGACTGGTGGCCGCAGGTTCGCGCACGGCCGTCGAACCCGGGGTCGCTCCTCACCGGCGCGGCCGTCCGGGGAGAGACCCCGGGTTCGGCGGCGACCTATCCTGGCCGGGTGCCGACCCCGCCCACGACCGCGACCACGACCGCGCGCGCGACGCCCACCGTCGCCGTCCTGCTCGCGGCCGGGGCCGGGACGCGGCTCGGGCGCGGGCCCAAGGCGCTGCTCCCCCACCGCGGCGGCACGCTCGTCGAGCATGCGACCGCCGTCCTCCTCGCGGGCGGGTGCGACGCCGTCGTCGTGGTCCTCGGCGCCGAGGCCGCGCGCGTGCGAGCCGGCTCGTCGCTCGACGGGCCCGGGGTGCACGTCGTCGACAACCCCGGCTGGGCCACCGGGATGGCGTCGTCCCTGCGCGTCGGCGTCGCCGCCGCCCTCGACCTCGTCCCCGCCCGGGTCGTCGTCGCGCACGTGGACCAGCCCGGCGTCGGGCCCGACGACGTCGCGCGCCTGCTCGCCGCGCACCGCCCCGGGCGCGTGACCGCGTCGCGGTGGCGGGCCGACCCCGAGGGCGCAGCAGGGGCGCACGGCGCGGTGGGGTCGGAGGTCGCTGCGGACGACGCTGCGGGGGCGGAGCGCGCGGCGGAGGCGGACCGTCCTCGGTGGGCGCACCCGCTCGTCCTCGATGCCGCGCTCGCGCGGCCCGCCGCCGCGAGCGCCCGCGGCGACCGCGGCGCGCGCGACTTCCTGCGCGCCCACGCCGACCTGGTCGACGTCGTCGACCACCCCGGCGACGGCCGCGACCTCGACACCGCGGCCGACCTCGACCTCCTGGACGACCCCACGCCCCGCTGAGCGCGGGAGACGGTCGCGCCGACCGGCGTCGGACGCGACTGTTCTCCGCGCTCAGGGGGTGGTGGCGGCCTTGATGCCCAGGTAGACGCGGTCGCGGGCGAGCGGGAGCTCCGTGAAGCGCACGCCCGTCGCGGCACGGATCGCGTTGGCGAGCGCGGGGGCCACCGGGTTGAACGGGCTCTCGCTCATCGACTTCGCGCCCATCGGCCCGACCGTGTCCGACGTCCGCGCGAAGTAGACCTCGCTGCGCGGGGTGTCCGCGAAGGTGGGCAGGTGGTACTGGCGGAAGATGTCGGTCGTCACGCGACCGGTGTCGTCGACGATCACGTTCTCGTAGAGCGCGGCGCCGAGGGCCTGCGCGATGCCGCCCTCGACCTGGCCGCGGCACTGGCGCGGGTTGACGACCTCGCCGGCGTCGGCGGCCTGGACGGACTGGAGGATGCGGATCTCGCCCGTCCCGCGGTGCACCGCGACCCGGAAGCCGTGGACGTTGAACGCGACGGAGCGCGGCGTGCCGCCCCAGCGGCCCTCGGCGACGAGCTCGATCCCGGCGTCGGCCGCGGCCCGCGCGACGTCGGCGAGGGGCAGGAGCGTCCCGGCGCAGTCGACGCCTCCGGGCACGAGCCGGCAGTCCCCCGGCGCCGCGCCCGCCATCCCGGCCGCGACCTTGAGCACGGCCTCCGCGAGGTCCTGCGCGGCGGCGAGCGACGCCTTGCCCGCGACGACGGTCCCGGTCGACCCGAACGCGCCGGTGTCGTGCTCGACGAGGTCGGTGTCGGACTGCCGCACGACGACGTCGGCGGCGTCCTGCCCGAGCGCGCTCGCGACGAGCTGCGCGTGGACGGTCGTCGTGCCGTTGCCGAACTCGGCGGTCCCGACCTCGGCCTCGACGACCCCGTCCGGCCGGAGCCGCACACGCGCGTGGGAGTAGTGCCCGCGGGGCGGGACGGTGTCGATCATGGACAGCGCGGTGCCCTCGCCGACGCCCCACTCGGGGCCGAGGTCCGGGAGCGTGCCCGGCCCCGACCCCGCACCTGCCCCGTACGCGGCGACGTCGCGCGCCCGGCCGCGCGCGAGCGCGTCGGCGGCCAGGTCGAGGCACTGGTCGAGCCCGTAGCTGCCGTAGAGCACGTCCTCCTCGGGCGTCGGGTGCGTGGAGAGCATGGGGTCGCCGTCGCGCACGACGTTGCGGCGCCGCAGCTCGAGCGGGTCCATGCCGAGCTGCCGCGCGAGCTCGTCGACGGCGGACTCGACGGCGAAGATCATCTGCGACAGCCCGTACCCGCGGAACGCTCCCGCGGGCACCGTGTTCGTGTAGACGCAGTGGGCGTCGACCTTCTTGTTCTCGCACCGGTACACCGCGAGCGACTCGCCGCACCCGTGGAACATGACGCCCGGGCCGTGGTTCCCGTACGCGCCCGTGTTGCTGAGCACGTCGAGGTGCAGCGCCGTGAGCGTCCCGTCCCGTCGCGCGCCCGCGCGCACCCGGATGCGGAACGGGTGGCGCGTCGTCGTGCCCACGAACTGCTCGGTGCGGGTCAGCTCGAGCTGGACGGGCCGCCCGAGCCGCAGCGTCGCGAGCGCCGCGACGTCCTCGGTGAGCACCTCCTGCTTGCCGCCGAACCCGCCGCCCACGCGCTCGCAGTGCACGCGCACGCGCTCCGGGTCGAGGTCGAGCACGCGCGCGAGGTGGCGCCGCGCGAGGAACGGGACCTGGGTGGACGACCGCACGACGAGCCGGCCGTCGTCGTCGAGCGACGCGATGGCGCAGTGCGTCTCGAGCGCCGCGTGCTGCACGCGATGGGTGCGGTAGGTGGCCTCGTGCACGACGTCGGCCTCCGCGAGGCCGCGCTCGACGTCGCCGAGCTCGGAGTGCACCTCGGCGACGACGTTCGCCTCGGGCCGCGAGACGCGCGCGTCGGCGGCGTCGAGCTCGGGGTGGACGAGCGGCGCGCCGGGCGTCATCGCGTCCTCGGGATCGACGACGGCGGGCAGCACCTCGTACTCGACGCGCACCCGCCGCACGCCCTCCTCGGCCGCCGCGACCGTGTCCGCGACGACGGCCGCGACGCGCTGCCCGACGTGCCGCACGACGTCGTCGAGGACCCGCGTGTCGTCGGGGTCGTCGGTGAACAGCTCGTGCTGCGCGGTCGAGAACCGGGTCGTGGGCGCGTCCTCGTGCGTGAGCACGGCGTGCACGCCCGGCACCGCGAGCGCCGCCGACGCGTCGATCGCGACGACCCGCGCGTGCGCGTGCGGCGACCGCACGAGCTTGAGGTGGAGCAGGCCCGGGTAGTCGGCCGGGTCCACGTCGAGCGTGTACCGCACCGTCCCGGTGACGACCCCGCGCCCGGCCGGCGCGGGCACGTCCCGCCCGAACGCCGAGGGAGAGACCTGGTCACGCGAGGGAGAACCCTGGTCCGCCGAGGTAGAGGCGTGGTCCACCGAGGTAGAGGCGTGGTCACCGCCCGACGGCGTGCGCTCCCCCGTGCCCCGGGCGGTCCCGGTCGTGTCGCCGCGGCCGAGGACGGCGTCCTCGATCGCGCGGTAGCCGGTGCAGCGGCACAGGTTCCCCTTGAGGTTGCGCGGCAGGTTCGCGCGCTGCGCGTCGTCGAACGTCGCGGCGGTCATGATCATCCCCGCCGTGCAGAAACCGCACTGGAACCCCTGCGCGTCGAGGAACTGCTGCTGCACCGGGTGCAGCGCCTCCTGCGGGCCGTGGGGGTCGTGGTCGCACGCGCCCGCCGCCTCGTCCCCTCCGGCACCGCCCGGGCACGACGTCGCCGCGAGCCCCTGGATCGTCGTCACCTCGTGACCGGCCGCGCGCCGCGCGGGGTAGACGCACGAGTGCACGGGGACGCCGTCGACGTGGACCGTGCACGCGCCGCAGTCGCCGCCGTCGCAGCCCTTCTTGACGCCGAGCGCCCCCTGCTCGCGCAGGTACGTGCGCAGGCACTGGCCCGCGCGCGGCTCGGTCGACGCCGTACGGCCGTCGATCGAGACGGGCGGGGTCGGGCGAGGGTCGATCGCGGTCATCGGGGGTCTCCGTCCGTGCCGCCGCCGAGCTCGGAGAGGAGCTCGGAGCGGATCTCCTCGCCGAGGCGGTAGGTCATGTCCCGCCGCCACGCGGGCAGGCCGTGGATGTCGTCGTGGTAGAGGTCGGTCGGGATCGCGGCGTCGAGCGCCGCGGCGAGCCCGGCCGCCGTGGGCAGGGTGTCGGCGGCGAACCGGAGCTGCACGGGCCGCCGCGTCGAGGCGGTGACGGTGAGGACGAGCCCGCCCCCGGCGTCGGGCGGGTCGACCCGCCCGATCAGCAGGACGCCCGAGCGCCCGAGGTTCGAGAGGGACAGGCGCCGGAACGCGGTGCGCGACCGCAGCGCGTGGTCGGGCACACGGATCGCGCGCAGGAGCTCGCCCGGCGCGAGCGTGTTGGTCAGCTCTCCCGTGACGAGCTCGGCGACCGGCTGCTCCCGGCGGGTGCCGCCCGGACCCCAGACCTCGGCGACGCCGTCGAGCGCGGCCGTGAGGGAGATCATCGGCCCGGCCGGGAGGGACGTGCAGACGTTGCCGCCGACCGTCGAGGTGTTCCAGATCTTGAAGGACGCGACGAAGCTGTCGCAGCACGGGCGCACCAGGTCGAGCGCGGTCCAGCGCTCGCGCACGGGCGCGGCCTGCGGGCTCTCCTCGAACGCCCACAGCTCGGCGACCGTGCACGTCGCGGCGATCTCGAGACCGTCGTCGGTGACCACGAGCGCGGGCCAGCCGGCGCTCGTCACGTCGAGCAGGCGCCGCAGCGTCTGGCTGCCGTAGGAGAACAGGACGGTGCCGCCCGCGAGCCAGGCGTCGCCCTCGCGCCACTCACCGGGGTCGACGGTCGGGACGAGGTCGGTGACGGTGCTCAGGTCCATCAGGAGGCCTCCTCGGGGATCGGCGCGGCCACGGCCGCGGGGTGGGGGTCGGACGACGCGACGGGAGGGTCGGCGTGGATCGGTCCGTCGGTGCCGCTCAGCGGGACGACGGCGGCCCGGCCGTGCCGGGTCGCGACGAGCTCCGCGGTGATCGAGACGGCGACCTCCTCGGGGGTCACTGCCCCGAGGTCGAGGCCGATGGGCGAGCGGAGCCGCGCGAGCGCCGCCTCGGTCACGCCCTCCGTGCGCAGCGCGGCGACGCGCTGCGCGTGCGAGCGGCGCGAGCCCATCGCCCCGACGTACGCGAGCGGCAGGTCGAGCGCGAGGCGCAGCAGCGGCACGTCGAACTTGGCGTCGTGCGTGAGGACCGCGACGGCCGTCCGCGCGTCGACGCGACCGGCGGCGGCCTCGGCGGCGAGGTACCGGTCCGGCCACTCGACGACGACCTCCGCCTCCGGGAAGCGCCGGGGGTCCGCGAACACCTCGCGCGCGTCGACGAGGGTCACGCGGTAGCCGAGGAGCCGCACGTGCCGCACGAGCGCGCCGGCGAAGTCGTTGGCCCCGCACACGAGGAAGCGCGGCGCGGGAAGGCGGGTCTCGACGAGCAGCGTGACGGGCTCGGTCTCGTCGCACGCGGCCCCGCCGCCTGGCGTCGCTGCGCCGTTCACCGGGTCGGGCGCCGCGCCGGGCGCCGAGACCCGCGGCGCTCCGTGCGCCGCGTGGACCGTCGCCGTGCCGCCCGCGCGCAGCACGGCGACCACCTGCGCCGCCGCGGCGTCGAGCGCGGCCGGACCCACCAGGTCCCGCAGCGCCCGGGCGACGCTCCGCTCGTCCGCGGCGCCGGGGTCGTCGACGAGGACCGCGGTGCGCTGCGCGCCGTCGATCCGGCGCACGAGCGCCGCGCCCCCGCGCCCGGCGGCCTCGGCGTCGCCGTCGGACGAACCCGTGCCAGGACGCGGCAGGGCGTCCGCGCCCGCGCGCGCTCCGCCGTCGGACGGGGCCGCCAGCGCGGCGAGCACCCGGGCGGCGTCGTCCCCCGGGAAGACGGGCTGGACGTGGACGTCGAGCGTGCCGCCGCAGCTCAGCCCGACGGCGAACGCGTCGTCGTCGCTGTAGCCGAACGTCTCGCGGTGGCTCGCGCCCGAGGTGATCGCGTCGAGCGCGGCGGCGTGCACCGCGCCCTCGACGCACCCGCCGGACAGGCTGCCGAGGACCGCGCCGTCGGCGCGCACGGCCATCGCGGTGCCGACCGGTCGCGGCACGGAGCCGGACGCCGCGACCACCGTCGCGACGGCGAACGGGGGCTGCCCCGGGCCGAGCCACGGGGCGAGCTGGTCGACGATCTGGAGCATCGTGGGCCTCGCTTCCGCCAGGGTGCCGGCGAACCGGCGTCCTTCCAGTGAACCCTTGCGGTGAGTCCCCTGCGTGTCCGAGGTCGCGTCGGCCGTGACGCGCCGGAAACACAGGGCTTGAATCCGCCCTTGGACTGCTCTCCCACGGGAGGAGAGGTGTTCCGCTGAATGGAAGTTCACTTCCACTCGACGGACTCCACGCTAGCACGCGGTGTCGCCCGGGTCACGGGTCGCGCACCGGGAACGTCTACGATCGGGCCATGACCGCGGTCTCGCTCGGGATGCCCAGGCTGCGGTCGGGCGCGCCCACGGACGCCTCGACCGACCTCGCCCCGGGCCGCCCCGCGACCGAGGCGCTCGTCGACCGCTACGGCCGCGTCGCACGCGACCTGCGGATCTCGATCACCGAGAAGTGCTCGCTGCGCTGCACCTACTGCATGCCCGCCGAGGGCCTCCCCGCGATCCCGCGCGACGACCTCCTCACACCTGCCGAGATCGGCCGGGTCGTGCGCGTGGCCGTCGGCCGGCTCGGGATCACCGACGTCCGGTTCACGGGCGGGGAGCCGCTCATGCGCCGCGACCTCGCGGACATCCTGCGCGCCGCGCGCGCGGCCGCGCCCGACGTGTCGCTCTCGCTGACGACCAACGCGATCGGGCTCGACAAGCGCGTCCACGAGCTCGTCGCCGCCGGCCTCGACCGCGTGAACATCTCCCTCGACTCCGTGGACCGCGAGGACTTCGCGCGGCTCACACGCCGTGACCGGCTGCCCGACGTGCTCGCCGGCATCCGGGCCGCGCTCGCCGCCGGGCTCGCGCCCGTCAAGCTCAACGCGGTCCTCATGCCCGAGACGCTCGCGGGCGCCGCCGACCTGCTCGCCTGGGCGGTCGACCACGGGTGCCACCTGCGCTTCATCGAGCAGATGCCGCTCGACGCCGACGGGCACTGGACGCGCGACGACCTCGTCTCCGCGACGGACCTGCTCGCGGTAATCGGCACGCGCTTCGACCTGCTCGAGGTCGGCCGCGACGACCCGTCCGCACCCGCCGAGGAGTGGCTCGTCGACGGCGGACCCCAGACCGTCGGGATCATCGCGTCCGTCACGCGCTCGTTCTGCGGCGCGTGCGACCGCACGCGCCTCACCGCCGAGGGCACGGTCCGGTCGTGCCTCTTCGGCGACGACGAGACCGACCTGCGCGCGATCCTGCGCTCCACGGACCTCGCCGAGGACGAGCGCGACGACGCCCTCGCCCGCGCGTGGCAGGGCGCCATGTGGCGCAAGCCGCTCGCCCACGGCAGCGACGCCCCGACGCTCGCCGCCGACGCGTTCGCGCCGACGTCGCGCAGCATGGGCGCGATCGGCGGCTGAGCGTCGCGACGGTGGCGCAGATCATAGGGTGAAGCCGGTCACCGCGACGCGTCTGCCCAGGTCACGCGGGACGGGCCTTCCTACCATGGATGCCGTGACGACGATCTCCCCTGCACCCCTCAATCGCCCCGCGAACTCACCCTCCGACGCGCCCACGGCGACGCCGGACAACACCACCTCCGCGCTGCCGATCTACCGCACCGACGAGCGCTCCGGGAGCTGGAAGGCCGGGACCAAGAGCGTCCTCGGCGCGGCGATCGGCGCCGTCGTCGGGACCGTCGTGCTGAGCTGGTTCGGCCTCGTCCTCGGCACCGCCGTCGGGCTGGGCATCGGCATGCTGCTCGACAACCGCCCCACCACGCGCTGACCCGACCCGTCCCACCCACGGTCCGCGCGACGAGCGCGCGACCGGGAGCGTCCCGCCCGACATCGTCGTCGCACGGCGGATCCGCAGCCCGACGCACGAGAGGCGAGAAGTGGTCCCTCCCCGGCCCGAGCCGGGGGCCACTTCTCGCCTCTCGTCGTTCGCCGGCCCGTTCGGCGGCTCGTTCGCCGGCGCGGTCGCAGGGGTCGGTCCGCTACAGCCCGACCCACTCCGAGACGCCGTCGTCGAAGTGCTGCCGCTTCCAGATCGGCACCTCCGCCTTGATGCGCTCGACGAGCAGCGAGCACGCCTCGAACGCCTCACGGCGGTGACCCGCGGCCGCCGACGCGACGAGCGCCACGTCGCCGATCCCCAGGGTCCCGTACCGGTGGACGGCGGCGACGCGCAGCCCGGTCTCGGCCGCCACACCGGCCACGCACCGTCGGATCACCGCGGTCGCGTCGGGGTGCGCCTCGTAGTCGAGCCGGGTCACGCCGCGGCCGCCGTCGACGTCGCGGACCACGCCGCGGAACGTCACGACGGCGCCGCACTCGGGGCCCGCGACCGCGTCCTCGACGGCGCGCGACACCGCGTCGTCGAGCACGTCCGTCGTCACGCGGCTCACGTCCTCGGACGCCCCGCCCTGGGCCGCCCCCGGGGACTCGCCCTGCGTCTCGCTCACAGCTCTCGTACCTCCACCTCGGTCCCGGCGGCCCACTCTGTCACGTCGGCGGGCACGTCCACGAGCACGTCCGCCCGCGCCATCGACGCGACGAGGTGCGACCCCGCTCCCCCGACGACCCGGACCGTGCCGTCGGGGCCGGTCGCGCCGCGCAGGAGCTGTCGCTTCCCCGCGGGCGAGGTCAGCGGCTCGGCGAGGACCGCCGTGCGCACGCGCTCGGCCCCGGGCAGACCCGCCGCCCGCTCGAGCGGCTCGCGCAGGAACATCGCGAACGACACCTGGGCGCTCACCGGGTTGCCGGGGAACGTGAGCACGGGCGTCCCGTGCACGGTGCCGAACCCCTGCGGCCCGCCGGGCTGCATCGCGACCGACCGGAAGGTGACGCCCGGCGACGTCGCCCGGCCGACCTCCCGACCGGCGTCCTGACCGGCGACGGCACCGGGGCCCCCGAGCACGTCCTTGACCACCTCGTACGCGCCCTGCGACACGCCGCCCGACGTGACGACGAGGTCTGCGACCGCGGTCGCCTCGGCGAGCACGGCGGCGAACCGCGCGGCGTCGTCGCCGCAGCGGGCCGTGCCCACGACCTCCCCGCCCGCGCGCCGCACGGCGGCGCCGAGCGCGTCGGCGTTGGCGTCGAAGACCTGCCCCGGCCCCGGCGTCTCGCCCGGTCCGACGAGCTCCGACCCCGTCGACAGGACGGCGACGCGCGGCCGGGCGACCACCCGCACGCGCCCCACCCCGCACGCCGCCGCGGCGGCGAGGTGGTGCGGCGCGAGGACGGTGCCGTCCGCGAGGAGCACGTCGCCGGGCCGGACGTCGGAGCCCGCCTCCCGCACGAAGTCTCCCGCCGACCGTGGCACCCGTACCTCGACCGCGTGGCTCGCGCCGGGGACGGTCGGGTCGGCCACCGTGGGACCGCCGACGTCGGGTCGCGACGTGCCCGCGAAGGTCCCCGCGACGGTGTCCTCGACGGGGACGACGGCGTCCGCGCCGTCGGGCACGGGCGCACCCGTCATGATGCGGGCCGCGGTGCCCGGCGCGAGGCGCGCAGGGACGCCCGGGGCCGCGGGGATCTCGGCCGCGACGCGGAGCCGGACGGGCGCGTCCGCGCTCGCCCCGACGACGTCCGCGGCCCGCACGGCGTAGCCGTCCATCTGGGAGTTGCGGAACAGCGGGACGGCGACGGGCGCGACGAGGTCGCCCGCGAGGACCCGGCCGAGCGCGTCGGCGAGGACGACGGTCTCGGTGCGCGTGCGCCGTCGGGCCGCCTCGACGAGGGGGGCGAGGAGCGCCGCGACGTCCGCGCGGTGCTCGTCGACGCTCACGCGCGCAGTCCCGGCCATGCCTGCCCTCCCACGTTCCCGTGCACGCCGACGGGCCACCCGGAGGAGCGGGCGACCCGTCGGCCGTGCGGTCGATGTCGAGGCTCAGCCTCCCACGACCGCGGTCAGGGGACCGCGCACGAAGTACACGACGAACCCGGCCGCGACCACCCACAGCAGGGGGTGGACGTCGCGCGCCTTGCCGCACGCGAACCGCAGCAGGACCCACGTGACGAACCCGATCCCGATGCCGTTGGCGATCGAGTACGTGAGCGGCATGGTCACGATCGTGAGGAAGACCGGGAGGGTGACCGTGAAGTCGGTCAGGTCGATCTCCTTGATCTGGCCCATCATCATCGCGCCGACGACCACGAGCACCGCGCTCGCGACCTCGATCGGGACCACGGCCGTGAGCGGCGTGAGGAACATCGCGACCAGGAACAGCCCGCCGGTGACGACGGACGCGAGGCCCGTCCGCGCGCCCTCGCCCACGCCCGCGGCCGAGTCGACGAACACCGTGTTCGACGACGACGACGTCGCGCCGCCCACGACCGCGCCCACGCCCTCGACGACGAGCGCCGACTTGATGCGCGGGAAGTTGCCGTCCGCGTCGGCGAGGCCGCCCTGCTTGGCGAGCCCCGTCATGGTGCCCATCGCGTCGAAGAAGTTCGTGAAGAACAGCGTGAACACGAGCATCGTCGCCGCGAGCGCCCCGATCCGGTCGAACGCGCCGAACGAGAACTGCCCCAGCAGGCTGAGGTCCGGCACGGAGACGAGCGAGCTCGGCAGCGTCGGCACCGTGAGGTGCCAGCCGCCGGGGTTGTCGTCGGACGCCGGGCCGAGGTGCAGCACGGACTCGGCGACGATCGCGACGACGGTCGTCGCGACGAGACCGATGAGCAGACCGCCCTTGACCTTGCGCGCCACGAGGATGCCCATGGTGAGCAGGCCGACGACGAACACGAGGGTCGGGACCGAGGTGATCGAGCCGCCGTCGCCGAGCTGGACCGGCGGCCCGCCCGGGGTGCGCGTGACGAACCCCGCGTCGACGAACCCGATGAACGCGATGAACAGGCCGATGCCGACGGTGATCGCCGCCTTGAGCTGGCGCGGGACGGCGTTGAAGATCGCCGACCGCGCGCCCGTGACGGCGAGCAGCACGATGAGCAGGCCGTTGACGAGCACGAGCCCCATCGCCTCGGGCCACGTCACGTCGCCGATGACGGCGACCGCGAGGAACGAGTTGATGCCCAGCCCGGCCGCGAGCGCGAACGGGAGGTTCGCGACGAGGCCGAACAGGATGGTCAGGCCGCCGGCGGCGAGGCCGGTCATCGCACCGACCTGCGCCGTCTGGAGCCACCCGCCCGCGACGTCGACGGGTGCGTTCTCGGCGCTCGTCCCGCCGAGGATGAGGGGGTTGAGAATGACGATGTACGCCATCGCGAAGAAGGTCACCAGGCCGCCGCGGAGCTCGCGCCCCGTGGTCGAGCCGCGCTCGGTGATCTTGAAGAAGCGGTCCAGCCGGCCGGTGGCCGGGCCGGTGCCGCGTGCGTCGTCGTTCTCGGCGGTCTCCCGCCGCGTGCCGAGGAGGGTCACGTCCTTGTGTCCTTTCGGTGCGAGATCGCGGTGCTGATCGGCCGCGCGGCCGCTCAGTACTCGATCCGGGACTCGAGGACGCGCCACGCGTCGAACGGCGCGGTGGCGGTGGCCGTGCGCTCGTGCACGACCCGCATGCTCCGGTCGGCCGGGTCCGCGGCGAAGAAGTCGTAGAACTCGGCGTCGTCGAACCCGGCGCTCGCGGCGTCGTGGCGGTCGGCGGCGAAGTACACGGTCTGCACGCGCGCCCAGAGGGCGGACGCGAGGCACATGGGGCAGGGCTCGCAGCTCGAGTAGAGCATCGCGCCGGTGAGGTCGAACGTGCCGAGCGCGGCGCACGCGCGCCGGATCGCGGTGACCTCGGCGTGCGCGGTGGGGTCGTTGTCCTGCGTGACCCGGTTGTTGCCCTCGAACACCTGCCCGTCGGCGGTGACGATCACGGCGCCGAAGGGTCCTCCGGCGTTCGCGACGCTGTCGACCGCGAGGGCGACGGCTCGGTCCAGGTGTGCTGCGTCCACGACAAGAGTGTCCATGGTGAGTCTCCACGGTTCGGGCAGCGACGCCGGGTGCTCCGCCTCCGGCTGTCCGGCTCGTCGATGAGCCGGGAGGAGGCGGCCGGCGGGCCGCTGCAGGCGAGTTGTCACTTCCGCCTGGTAGGTAGCTGCCGGTGTCGGATCGATCACGTCGACCACCGAGCGCGTCGCTCGGCCCGGGCCCGCCGTTGGCACGCACGACGCTAGCAGCGCGTGACCGAGGACACAAGAGATTCGGAAGAACTTTTCCACACTGTGGACAGGGCGGTGGAGAACTCCGCGGCACCCGGCCCGTTGCGGAAGGAACTCCCGCCCGGAAGAGTTGTCCCAGCGCAGGGCCGGCCCAGGGTTGGCCCGAAGGCCCGAAGATCCCCGCTCGCACGTCCGACGCCCGGGGGCGTCGCCCGTCCCCGACCACCCGGAGGCCCCGTGACCGAGCCCGCTCCGCCGTCGTCGTTCCCGATCGTCCGCGTCCCCGCCCGGCCGGGCCCGCCGCTGCGCTTCCAGCTGCGTCCCGTCGCGCCCTCCCTGCGGTCGTTCCTCGCGACCGAGGCGGGCGGCGCGGTGCTGCTGCTCGTCGCGACCGTCGTCGCGCTCGTGTGGGCCAACTCCGCCTGGTCGGGCGCCTACGACGACCTGTGGTCGGCGACCGCGGGCTGGCACGTCGGGCCCTGGTCGTTCGAGATGGACCTGCACCACTGGGTCAACGACGCCGCGATGGCCGTGTTCTTCCTCGTCATCGGGCTCGAGATCAACCGCGAGGTGACGAGCGGGGAGCTGCGCAACCGGCGGACCGTCGCAGTGCCCGCGCTCGGTGCGCTCGGCGGCCTCGCCGTGCCGGCGCTCATCTACGTCGCCTTCAACGCCGGGTCGCCCGCGCAGCACGGGTGGGGCATCGTCATGTCGACCGACACGGCGTTCCTCGTGGGCATCCTCGCCCTGTTCGGACCGCGCTGCCCCGACCAGCTCCGGCTGTTCCTCCTCACGCTCGCCGTCGTGGACGACATCGGCGCCATCACCGTCATGGCGCTCTTCTACACCGACGACCTCTGGCTCCCCGGGCTCCTCGTCGCCGCCGTGCTCGTCGTCGTGATCGTCGTGCTGCGGTGGCTCGGCGTGTGGCGTCTGGCGCCGTACGTCCTCGTCGGGATCGCGCTGTGGGGCGCGGTCTACGCGTCCGGCGTCCACGCGACGCTCGCCGGCGTCCTCGTGGGGCTGCTCGTCCCGTCGCGCTCGTCGCGTCCCGTCGACGTCGCGGTCGTCCCCAAGTACGCCAAGCGTCTCGCCCAGGAGACGACGGCGGAGCGCGAGCACCTCACCGAGCTCGCCGCGCGCGCGGCGGTGCCCACGAGCGAACGCCTCCAGCGCGTCCTGCACCCGTGGAGCGCGTACGTCGTCGTGCCCGTGTTCGGCCTCGCCAACGCGGGCGTGCAGCTCGACGCCGAGTCGCTGCGGACCGCGGCGACGTCGCCCGTGACGATCGGCGTCGCCGTCGCGCTCGTCGTGGGCAACGCCGTCGGCATCTTCGGCGCCGCGACGCTCGCCCTGCGCCTCGGGCTCGGCGACCTCCCGGGCAGGGTGCGCTACTCGCACCTGCTCGGCGGCGCGATCCTCGCCGGCATCGGCTTCACCATCTCGCTCTTCATCGCCGAGCTCGCGTTCGACGACGAGGCGCTCATCGAGCAGGCCAAGATCGGCATCCTCGCCGGCTCGCTCGTCGCCGCCGTGCTCGGCTCCCTCGCCCTCCGGTTCGTCGGCGAGCGCTGGCCCCTGTGCTCCCCCGGCGCCGACGGCCCCCCGCCCGAGCTCCCACCCCTCCCCTGGCGCCCACCGGCGACCACCTGAGCACCCCACCCCGCGAGGGAGAACCCTGGTCGGGCGAGGGGAACCCTGGTCTGGTCGCAGGCCCGCGGGGTCGGGTCCGCGTGTCGGCTCGGCATGAGCCCGACCAGGCGGTCCTGGTGGGTCGAGCAGGCGAGGTGGGTTCGTCCCGCGCCGGACCCGCCCGAACCACCTGCTCGACGACGGTGCCGTGACCGGCCGCCCGTTCCGGGCGCGGCGGTGCGGCGGCCCGGCTGGCGACGCGGCACGGCCGGCCGCGCGCCGCGGCTGGCCGCGCGGCACGGGCCGAACCCAGCCCCGCGGGCGGTCACCCGAGGTGAGGGCCGACCAGGGCGAGACAGAGC
>NZ_JBGNYC010000043.1:0-38671 GCF_051844275.1 Cellulosimicrobium sp. CpK407 | reverse complement strand
CCCGTGGTCGCGTGAGGTAGAGCCGTGGTTGGCCGAGGTAGAGCCGTGGTTCTTGGTGTTCGACGGCGTGTGGTCGGGTTGGGTGGGCGGGGTGGGTGGTGGTGCCGCGTCTACCATCCGCCGCTCGTTCCTCGCAGCTCCCGCCAGGCCCGACCACGACGCGGCACCACCACCCACCCCGCCCGGCGTCGTCCCGCCCTGGTCAGTCCTCACCCGGGCGACGGCCCGCGGTGGTGGTTCACGTCTTGCCGTGCGGCCGGTCGTCCTTGCGTTCGCTGTTCCGCTGTCCGACGGAGTCTCGATGTTGCCCCCGGCGTGTCGGGAAGGCGGTCGGGTCGCGGGCCGTCGTCGTGGGTCGTGACCACGGTTCTACCTCGGCCGACCGCGGCTCTACTTCGCGTGACCACGGTTCTACCTCGCATGACCACGGCTCTACTTCGCGTGACCACGGTTCTACCTCGGCCGACCACGGTTCCACTTCGCGTGACCATGGCTCTACCTCCGCCGACCATGGCTTTACCTCGGCCGACCAGGGCTCTACCTCGCGCGACCAGGGGTCTATCTCCGGGGGCCGGGGGTCTGCTTCGGCTGGCTGGGCGGAGGGTGCGGGGTGCGGGGGTGGTGCGCACGTCGGGGGGTGGGGTTCTCGCGGAGCGCGAACACGGGGTCGGTGAGGTATCTCGGGGGGGCGGTCGGCACGTACGATGGTTCACGACGCCGGGCCGCGGTAGCCCCGGGCTCCACACTCAGCCGCTACGAGCGGCCACGCGCCGAGAGGCGCTCCCGGTCCGGCGTCGCCAACTTCTCCCGCTTCCCCGCCCGCCGCGCCCGCGTCGTCGCGCACGGGACGGGTGGTCGCCCCGGCGAGGACGCCGGGCGCGGGCTGCGGGTGTCCTGAGGATCCGGGACCTTCGCCCCGACGATTCCAGCATCGCGCCGTGCGTCGGATACATTTGACGAGAGTTCGACGTGCGTTCATCCAGAGATCATCCGACCCGAGATCGTGACCACCCCGGCTGACCGGCCCCGTCCGGCGGCCGAGCGGCCCCTGTGGCCGACGCCAGCTCAGCCCCTACCCCGCGTCCCTTCCGGAGCCTCCCGTGCGCCTGCGCCTGACACCGCGCGACACCTCGTTCTTCGACCTTCTCGCCGCCTCGGCGCAGCACCTGGTCACAGGGTCCACGCTCCTGGCGGAGCTGCTGGGCGCGGACCGCCCGACGCGCAAGCAGCTCGCGAAGCAGCTCAGCGAGACGGAGCACCTCGCGGACGACGCGACGCACTCGATCATGCGGCGGCTCAACCAGACGTTCGTCACCCCGTTCGACCGGGACGACATCTACGCCCTCGCGTCGGCGCTCGACGACTGCATGGACTTCATGGAGGAGGCGGCCGACCTCATCGTCCTCTACAAGGTGGACGAGCTCCCGGCCCGCGTGTCCGAGCAGGTCCAGGTGCTCCAGCGCGCGTCGGAGCTCACGGCCGAGGCGATGCCGCGCCTGCGCTCCATGGACGACCTCCCCGAGTACTGGGTCGAGGTCAACCGCCTGGAGAACCAGGCGGACAAGGTCCACCGCAAGCTGCTCGCCGAGCTGTTCGACGACGTGTCCGACCCGGTCCTCCTCATGAAGCTCAAGGAGATCGTCGAGGTCCTCGAGCAGGCGGCCGACGCCTTCGAGAAGGTCGCGAACACGGTCGAGACCATCGCGCTCAAGGAGTCCTGAGCCCCGTGGAGGCAGTGCTCGTCGTCGTCGTCGTGGCGTTCGCCCTGGCGTTCGACTACACCAACGGGTTCCACGACGCCGCGAACGCCATCGCGACCTCGGTCTCGACCAGGGCCCTCACGCCGCGCGCCGCGCTCCTCATGGCGGCGGTGTTCAACCTCATCGGCGCCCTGCTGGGCACGGCCGTCGCGCAGACCATCGCCGAGGACATCGTCGCGGTCAACGACGTCCCACCCCATCAGGGACTCGTGATCGTGCTGTGCGGCCTCGTCGGCGCGATCACGTGGAACCTCATCACGTGGTGGCTGGGGCTGCCGTCGTCCTCGACGCACGCGATCATCGGCGGTCTCGCGGGCGTCGGGATCGCGTCGGGCATCACGGTCCACTGGGACGCGATCCTCGACAAGGTCGTGCTGCCCATGGTCTTCTCGCCGCTCATCGGCTTCGGGCTCGCGTTCGCGATCATGGTGCTGCTGCTGTGGGTGTTCCGGAACGCGGCGCCCGCCCGGGCGTTCCGTCGCTTCCGCATCGCGCAGACGGCGTCGGCGGCGGCGATGGCCCTGGGCCACGGCCTCCAGGACGCGCAGAAGACGATGGGCGTCATCGTGCTCGCGCTCGTCGCGGGCGGGTTCCAGGACGACAACACGATCCCGCTGTGGGTCAAGCTCTCCGCGGCGACCGCGATCTCCCTCGGCACGTACGCCGGCGGGTGGCGCATCATGCGCACGCTGGGCCGCAAGATCATCGAGCTCGACCCGGCGCGCGGCTTCGTCGCCGAGTCGGTCTCCGCCGTCGTGCTGTACGCCAACGCGTTCATCTTCCACGCGCCGGTGTCGACGACCCACACGATCACCTCCGCGATCATGGGCGTCGGTGCGACCAAGCGGCTGTCCGCGGTCCGCTGGGGCGTCGCGAAGAACATCGGGGTCGCGTGGGTCCTGACCATCCCGGCGGCCGCGCTCGTGGCGGCCGTCGTCTACTGGATCCTCAGCCCGATCCTGCTCTGACGCCGCGCGCCGCACGCCGGGCGCGCACACCGCACACGACGACGAAGACGGCGCTCCGCCGACCCGGGTACCGCCCGGATCGACGGGGCGCCGTCCTCGTCCTGGTCTCAGTGCAGCGGCGGGGCGACCTTCTCCGCCGCGACGACGCGCGGTCCCTTGGGGGTGCGGGCCACGTGGGCGACGATCATCTCGCCCGGCTCGAGGAACGGGTCGTGCGTCGGCAGGGCGTTCGCGACGGGTCGGCGCGAGTGCTGGCCGAGCACGTCGAGCACCGTGGGCAGCACGGGCCGGTGCGTGCACAGCACCGAGGACCGCTCGGCCTCGAGGAGCTCGCGGACGGTCCGCGCGACGCGCGCGGGGGAGCGCTCGTGCTGCGCCTCCGTGAGGTGGTCGATGCTCACGGTCTCCAGCCCCGACGCGCCGGCGTAGGGCGCGATCGTCTGGGCGCACCGGTCCCAGCGGCTCGTCACGACGGTCTCGACGCCGTACGCCGCGAGCACCGGCACCAGGGCGACGGCCTGGGCGTGCCCCGCGGGGGTGAGCGGCCGGTCCTGCTCGTCGCCGTGCCACGCCGAGCGTGCGACGGCCTTGCCGTGCCGCGCGATGACGACGACGTGCGTCGCCAGCCGGCCCTCCTCGCGCTCGCGCACGAGCGCCTCGAGCGGGGCACGGTCGGCCTGGCGCGTGAGGCGCTGCGCGGCATCGTCGGCCGAGAGCCAGGCCGCGCGGTCGATCTCCTGCGGCGACACCGGCGGGACGGGCGCGCGCGCGGCGAGCGCACCGGCGTCCGCCTTCCGCGACGCCCTGCGCGCCGCCCAGTAGTGCACGCGCTTCACGCGGCCCTCGGGCGTGAGGTACTGCAGGCCCGGCAGGGGGACGCCCAGCACGACCGGCTTGCCGGTCTCCTCGGCGACCTCGCGCGCCGCGGCGGCCTGGAACGTCTCGCCGGGGTCGAGCTTGCCCTTGGGCCACGACCAGTCGTCGTACCGGGGCCGGTGGACGAGGCGGACCTGCAGGTCGTCGTCGCGCACGCGCCACACGAGGGCCCCGGCGGACTCGATGACCGGGGCGTGCGAGACGTGCGTCGGGCCGAGGGCGTCCACGAGGGGCAGACCGCTGCGCAGGGCGGGGGAGGGCACACCCATCCGCTACCGCCTCCCGACGAGCCGGCGGCGCTGTCGCTGCACGAGGCTCGCCTGGAGGTCGACGAGGGGCGTGCCGTCGGGTCCGGACTCCGGCCGGTGCCACGTGCCGTCGGCGTCGAGGTGCCACGACGCGGTGCGCTCGGACATCGACGCGTCGAGCAGGTCGAGCAGCTCGATGACCTGGTCGGGGTCCGTGATGCGCACGAGCGCCTCGACGCGGCGGTCGAGGTTGCGGTGCATGAGGTCGGCCGACCCGATGAACACCTCGGGCCCGCTGTCCGGGCCCTCGCCGATCGCTGGGCCCGCGGAGTTCGCGAACGCGTAGATGCGCGAGTGCTCGAGGAAGCGGCCGAGGATCGAGCGCACCCGGATGTTCTCGCTCAGGCCGGGGACGCCGGGGCGCACGGCGCAGATGCCCCGCACGACGAGGTCGACCTTCACGCCCGCCTGCGACGCGCGGTAGAGCGCGTCGAGCGTCGTCTCGTCGACCACGGAGTTGACCTTGATCTTGACCCACGCCTCGTGGCCCTCGCGCGCGGCGGTCGCCTCGCGGTCGATCCGCTCGACGAGGCCGGAGCGGACGGTGCGCGGCGCGACGAGCAGGCGGTGGAACCGCGACTGCGGCGCGTACCCGGAGAGCTGGTTGAACAGGCGCGTGAGGTCCTGCCCGACGTCGGGGTCGCACGTGAGCAGGCCGTGGTCGGTGTAGAGGCGTGCCGTCTTGGGGTGGTAGTTCCCGGTGCCGACGTGGCAGTAGCGGCGCAGGCCGTCCGACTCCTGGCGCACGACGAGAGAGAGCTTGCAGTGCGTCTTGAGCCCGACGATCCCGTACACGACGTGCACGCCCGCCTGCTCGAGCTTGCGCGCCCAGGAGATGTTGGCCTGCTCGTCGAACCGGGCCTTGATCTCGACGAGCGCGAGCACCTGCTTGCCCGCCTCGGCGGCGTCGATGAGCGCGTCGACGATCGGCGAGTCGCCCGACGTCCGGTACAGGGTCTGCTTGATCGCGAGCACCGCCGGGTCGGCCGCCGCCTGCTCGAGGAACGTCTGCACCGACGTCGAGAACGAGTCGTAGGGGTGGTGCAGCAGCACGTCGCGCTCGCGGATCGCGGCGAACACGTCCGTGGGCGACGCGCTCTCGACCTCCGCGAGGAGCCGGTGCGTCGTCGGGACGAACGGCGGGAAGTGCAGGTCCGCGCGGTCGAGGTCGGCGATGAGGTTGAGGCCCGTGAGGTCGAGCGGCTCGGGGATCTCGTACACCTCCTCCTCGACGACGCCCAGCTCGCGCACGAGCAGCGCGCGGATGCGCGGGCTGATGCCGGGCGTGAGCTCGAGCCGCACGGGCGGGCCGAACCGCCGGCGCAGGAGCTCCTTCTCCATCGCCTGGAGCAGGTTCTCGGCGTCGTCCTCCTCGACCTCCACGTCCTCGTTGCGCGTGACGCGGAACAGGTGGTGCTCGCGCACCTCCATGCCGGGGAAGAGGTGGTCGAGGTGCTGGGCGATGACCTCCTCGATGGGCACGAACGACGTCGGCCCGCGGTCCGGGGCGGCGGTCTGCGACGTCGGCGCGCTCGGGCGCCCGCGCGCGTCCACCGCGATGAACCGCGGCAGCAGCGGCGGCACCTTGACCCGGGCGAAGTGCTCCTTGCCCGTGGTCGGGTTCGCCACGACGACCGCGAGGTTGAGCGACAGCCCCGAGATGTACGGGAAGGGGTGCGCCGGGTCGACGGCGAGCGGCGTGAGCACCGGGAAGATCTGCTTGCGGAAGAACTTGTGCAGGCGCTCCTGCTCGCGGGTCTCGAGCTCGTCCCAGTGCACGAGCGTGATGCCCTCCGCCGCGAGCGCGGGCTGGACCTCGTCGGCGAAGACGCGCGCGTGCCGCGCCATGAGGTCGTGCGCGCGCTCGCTGATCGCGTCGAGCACCTGGCGCGGCGACAGCCCGGACGCCGCGGTGACCGCGATGCCCGTCGCCATGCGGCGCTTGAGGCCGGCCACGCGGACCATGAAGAACTCGTCCAGGTTCGACGCGAAGATCGCCAGGAACCGCACGCGCTCCAGGAGCGGCTGGCTCGGGTCCTCCGCGAGCTCCAGCACGCGCTGGTTGAACGCGAGCCAGCTGAGCTCGCGGTCGGCGAACCGGTCGTCGGGCAGCGGACCGAGGTCGAGCTCCGTGCCGACCGGCTCGATCTCCGGCTCCTCCGCGATGTGCTCGGCGATGTGCGCGGCCAGGTCCGGGTCGAGCGTGCGCTGCGTGGACGTGTCGGTCATGGGTTCATGGTGGCACCAGTTGGTGAACGGTGCGTGACACGCGTCACCGCGCGGCCGGGCGCGCGTACTGCACGTGCACGGCGCGCCGCGTGAAGCCCGCGCGCTCGTACGTGCGGACGGCGGGCACGTTGTCGCCGTCCACGTAGAGGACCGCGGTCGTGGCGGCCCGGTCGGCGAGGTGCGCGAGCCCGACGGCGGTCAGCAGCCGGCCGAGCCCCTCGCCCTGGGCGGTCGGGACGACCCCGACGACGTAGATCTCGCCCTCGCGGGCGCCGTCGGGCTGGCCGGTCGGGATCTTGGTCCAGACGAACCCGACGAGCTCGGGCGCCCCGTCGCCGGGCGCCGGGTCGCGCTCGAGGAGCAGGAGCCCGGCCGCGTCGAACCAGTCCTCGCGCATCCGGGCGCGCAGGTCGTCGACCGTGAGCCGGCCCTGCTCCGGGTGGTGCGCGAAGGCGAGCGCGTTCGCCCGGACCCACGCGGCGTCGTCGTCCCCGGGCACGAACGCGCGCAGCCGCAGGCCGTCGGGGACGGCGGGGCGCTCCTGCGGCCCGGCGAGCGGTCGTTCGAGGACCAGCAGCTCGCGCACGACGGCGTAGCCCGCCCGCGCGGCCAGGCCGCGGGCCGCGGGGAGGTCGCCGTGGGCCCACACCCGCAGCGGGGGGCGCGGCGTGCGGGCGGGCTCGCCGTCGGTCTCCGCGCCGGGGTGCGGCTGCCCGTCGTGGTCGGCGCCCCGGTCGCTCGGCCGCGGCTCGGCAGCGCGGTCCGCGGCGCTGCCGAGCAGGTGGAACCCGAGCCCGTGCCGGCGGTGCGCGGGGGCGACGACGAGCTCCGCGCTCGGTGCGTCGCCACGCTTGTCCACCTGTGCGTAGCCCGCGAGCTCGCCCGCGCGCCACGTGAGGAGGTGCACGACGTCGTCGGTCGCCTCGCGCAGGTTGAGCAGCGGCTGCTCGGAGAGGGGGGCGACGCCGTCCGCGCTCTCGGCCGCGGCGGCGAGCTCGTGGACCTGCGTGATCTCGACGTCGTCGATGAGCGGCCCGGTGTGCCAGAGGATCGCGGTCTCCACCGCCCCATCTTGCCCCCGGCGCCCGCGACCGGCCGAACCCGGCCCGCGCCGTGCCGAACCCGACGTTGCCCGTCGTCGAGCACGACATGGAGGTCGCCATCGGCTCGATAACGCCCCTCATGTCGTGTTCGGCACGTTCCTGGGTGGCGGGGAAGGTTCGGCTGGGCCGGGTCGTTGAGGGGGGCGTGAGCCAGGTGACGGATGTGCGGGACGCGGTGGGCACGGGCGCTGAAGGTGCCGGTGGCCCTGGCGCCGTGCGCGACGTCGTGGTCGTCGGGGCCGGGCAGGCGGGGCTCTCCGCCGCGTACCACCTGCGGCGCGCCGGGCTGGACCTGCTCGTGCTCGACGGCGGTCGTGGCCCGGGCGGGGCGTGGCGGGAGCGCTGGGACTCGCTCACGATGGCCGAGACGCACGCCGTGCACGACCTCCCGGGCGTCCCGCTCCCGGCTGGCGACCCCGCGGAGCGCGCCAACGTCGCCGTGCCGCGCTACTACGCCGCGTACGAGCGCGAGAACGACCTGCGCGTCGTGCGCCCGGCCACGGTCGACGACGTGGTGGAGGACCCGGACGACCCCGCCCTGCTGCGCGTGCGCGCGACGGTCGGCGCCGGGCCGGACGCGCGCGGGCTCGTCGTGCGGACGCGCACCCTCGTCAACGCGACGGGCACGTGGACCCGGCCGTTCTGGCCCCGCTACCCGGGCATGGAGACGTTCCGCGGACGCCAGCTCCACACGCACGACTTCCGCGCAGCCGAGGACTTCGCGGGGCAGCATGTCGTGGTCGTCGGCGGCGGGGCGTCCGCGACGCAGCTCCTGCTCCAGATCGCGCCGCACGCGTCCGGGACCACGTGGGTCACGCGCCGCGAACCGGTGTGGGTCGAGGAGGAGTTCTCGCCCGAGCTCGGTCGTGCTGCCGTCGCGCGCGTCGCCGAGCGGACCTCTGCCGGCCTCCCGCCGGGGAGCGTCGTCTCCGTGACGGGCCTCCCGCTCTCCCCGCGTTACCGCGCCGGGATCGCGAGCGGGGTGCTGCGGCGCCGGCCGATGTTCGAGCGGGTCACGGCGTCGGGCGTCGAGTGGGCCGCGGGCGCGAACGACGACGGGCTGCTGTTCCAGCCCGCCGACGTCATCCTCTGGGCCACCGGGTTCCGCGCCGCGCTCGACCACCTCGCGCCGCTCGGTCTGCGCGCGCCCGGGGGCGGGATCGTCCTCGACGGCACGACGGCGGCCCGCGACCCCCGCGTGCAGCTCGTCGGGTACGGGCCCAGCGCGTCGACGATCGGCGCGAACCGGGCCGGTCGCGAGGCCGCGCGCGGCGTCCTGCGCGCTCTCGGGGCGAGCCCGCGGCGCGGCGGCGCGGCAGGATCTCGGCGTCCGGTGGCGGCGTAAGGGCTCGTCAGGGCCGCTCGCCGGGACCTACCGTGCTCCGGTGAGCCCCGAGCAGCCCGCCCCCGAACCGGCGACCCCGTCCTCCGACGTCGGTTCCGACGTCCCCGTCCTCCCGACGCAGCGTCGCACCCTGACGACCCTCGCCGCGACGCAGGTGCTCTCGGGCGTGGGCGTCGCGAGCGGGATCGCGGTCGCGCCGCTCGTCGCGTCCGCGCTGTCCGGGTCGGACGCGATCGCGGGCCTCACCTCGACGTCCGGCGTCGTCGGTGCCGCCCTCGTCGCGCTGCCGCTCGCGCACGTGGCCGGACAGCGCGGGCGGCGGCCGTCCCTGCTCCTCGGGTTCGGCGTCGCGACCGGCGGAGCGGTCCTCGCGACCGTCGCCGTGCTCGTGGGCTCCTGGCCGCTGCTCGTCGTGGCCATGCTCCTCTTCGGGTCGGGGACGGCGGCCGGCCTCGCGTCGCGCTTCGCGGCGACCGACCTCGCGACGCCCCAGCGGCGGGCGCGCGACCTCTCCGTGGTGGTGTGGGCGACGACGGTCGGCTCCGTCGTCGGTCCGACCCTCGCCGGGCTCGCGGACCGCGTCGCGGGACCCGGCCTGCGCCTCGGCGACGCGCACGCGCAGCACGGCTCGACGGCGCCGAGCGCGGCTCCGTTCGTCCTCGCGGCGGTCGCGTTCGCGCTGGCGGCCGTCGTCGTCGTGGTCTGGCTGCGGCCGGACCCGCTGCTCGCGTCGCGCGCGACGGCCGACGCGGTGTCCGACACGGGCCTGGGAGCGGTGCCGGGCGCCGGACGGGGAGACGGCAAGGGCTCGTCGTGGCGCGACGGCCTGCGCGCCGGGTGGGCCGTCGTGTCGGCCAGCCCGACGGCGCGCCTCGCCCTCGGCGCGATCGTCCTCAGCCACCTCGTCATGGTCGGGCTCATGTCCATGACGCCCGTCCACATGAACCACGGCGGGGCGACGCTCCAGGTCGTCGGGCTCGTCATCAGCGCGCACATCGCGGGCATGTACGCCCTGAGCCCGGTCGTCGGGTGGCTCGCGGACCGGGTCGGGCACGCGCGCGTCCTCTACGTCGGGGGCGCGCTGCTCCTCGCGGCCGCGGTCGTCGTCGCGGGCGCGCCGGGAGAGGACTCCGCGCGGCTGACGGTCGGCCTCGTGCTCCTGGGGCTCGGCTGGTCGTGCGGGCTCGTGGCCGGGTCGGCACTGCTCGTCGACGCGACGCCCGGACCGTCGCGCACGTCCGTGCAGGGCCTCTCCGACCTCGCGATGAACGCGGGCGGCGCCGTCGGCGGCATCCTCGCCGGGGCGATCATCGGGTTCTCGTCGTACGGCGCGCTCGCCTGGGGCGCGGCGGCCCTCGTCGCCGTGTGCGCGGTGCTCGCGGCCCCGCTGGCACGGCGGGCCACCCTGCGCTGACGGCGTCCGCGCCGACTGCCGCCGAGATCGGCGCTCCCGGTCCAGATCGGCGGTCGCGGCTGCCGATCTCGGCAGGCAGTGCCGACGTCGCGGTGCGCCCGGTCAGGGAAGGAGCGCGGCGGGGAGGGTCGTGCGCTCGTCTCGGCGGACGGCGCCGGCCTGCGCCGGGGTGAGGAAGAGCGCACGCGCGAGGTCGGCGCCGCGCGCGTCGGCCCCGCGGAGGTCCGCTCCCAGGAGGTCGACGGCGTCCAGCCGGGAGCCGCGCAGGTCGGCGCCCAGCAGCAGCGCGCCCCGGAGGTCGGACCCGGTGAGGTCGAGCCCGCGCAGGTCGGCGCTGACGAGGTCCGCGCCGGGTCGCAGGCGGCGTCGCGCACCGGCGTCCGGCACCCGGTGCCCGACGGCGGCGCTCCGCGCCGTCGCCGGGCCGTGCCCCTCGGTGCGGCCTCGGCCGCGGGCGGACCGGGACCCGGCGCCGGCCGCGCCCGGAGGACGGCGGGACGCGCTGTGCCGGGCGGCGTCGCGGACGAGCACGCTCGCGCGGTCGACCAGCGGCCCGACGTCGCGGCGGACGGCGCCGACGTCGAGCGCGAGGAGGTCCGCCGGGGCGAGGTCCGCGAGGGGTGCCGTCCGGTCGAGGGCCCGGCGCGCGTCGTCGTGCACGGGTGCCGCGGCGGGGAGCGACAGCACCTCGGCGAGGTACCAGAGCAGCTCGTGGAGCTGCGTGACGACGGGGAGCGCCGCGAACGCGTCGCGCGCGGCGGCCGGGTCGTCGCGCCAGGTCGCGCCGTCGTGCGCGGACCGGACGGACGCGGTCACGCGCTGGCCGGCCCCGAGGCAGTCGTACGCGACGCAGCCGGGGAACCCGGACTCGCGGAGCCGGGCGTGGATGCCGCAGCCGAAGTCGTCGCGCAGGTTCGGGCACGGGGCGCCCGCGGGCTTGTCGATCGCGAAGTCGGCGGAGCGCACGAGGTGGAGACCCACGCAGCACAGGCCGGTGCAGCGCGCGCAGTCGCTGCGCAGGCCGAGCTGCTCGACCAGGAGGGAACGACCGTCGGCCGCGGGAACGGGGATCACCTCCCGACGCTACGCTGTCCACGGGCCGTCGGGCACGGCCATATCGACGGCGGGTGTTCGCTCACCGAGCACGACCCTGCCCGCGCACGAGAACGGGGTCGGTGTCGTTCTCGCGCGGAGAACGACACCGACCCCGTGGTCGGCGAAGGCCGGTCAGTCCTCGGACGACGACGGCTTCTGCAGGCCCGCCGAGATGAGGTCCATCACCGACGAGTCGGCGAGGGTCGTCGCGTCGCCGACGGTGCGGTTCTCCGCGACGTCGCGCAGCAGACGGCGCATGATCTTGCCGGACCGGGTCTTGGGCAGCTCCGGCACGACGAGGATGCGCTTCGGCTTGGCGATCGGGCCGATCTCCTTCGCGACGTGGTTGCGCAGCTCGGTCTGCACGGCCGCCGCGCCGTCGGCGTCGGACGCCCGGCCGGCGTGCTCGCCGCGCAGGATGACGAACGCCACGACGGCCTGGCCCGTGAGGTCGTCGCTCGCGCCCACGACCGCGGCCTCCGCGACGATCTCGTGCGAGACGAGCGCCGACTCGATCTCCGTGGTGGACAGGCGGTGCCCCGAGACGTTCATGACGTCGTCGACGCGGCCGAGCAGCCAGATGTCGCCGTCCTCGTCCTTCTTGGCGCCGTCGCCCGCGAAGTAGATGCCCGGGAAGCGCGACCAGTACGTGTCCGTGAAGCGCTCGAGGTCGCCCCAGATGCCGCGCAGCATCGACGGCCACGGCTCGGACAGCACGAGGTACCCGCCGCCGCCGTTCGGCACGGAGTGCGCCTCGTCGTCGACGACGTCCGCGACGATGCCCGGGAGCGGCACCTGGGCGGAGCCCGGCTTGGCGGCCGTGACGCCCGGCAGGGGCGAGATCATGATCGCGCCGGTCTCCGTCTGCCACCACGTGTCGACGATGGGCGTGCGGTCGCCGCCGATGACGCGGCGGTACCACATCCACGCCTCGGGGTTGATGGGCTCGCCCACCGACCCGAGCACGCGCAGCGACGACAGGTCGAACTTCGCGGGGATCTCCTCGCCCCACTTCATGCACGCGCGGATCGCCGTCGGCGCGGTGTAGAGGATCGAGACCTTGTACTTCTCCACGATCTCCCACCAGCGCCCCTGGTGCGGGGAGTCCGGGGTGCCCTCGTAGATCACCTGGGTCGCGCCGTTGAGCAGCGGGCCGTAGACCACGTAGGAGTGGCCCGTGACCCAGCCGATGTCGGCCGTGCACCAGTAGACGTCGCTCTCGGCCTTGAGGTCGAAGACGTTGCGGTGCGTGTACGCGGACTGCGTGAGGTAGCCGCCGGTCGTGTGGAGGATGCCCTTGGGCTTCCCGGTCGTGCCGGACGTGTAGAGGATGAACAGCGGGTGCTCGGCCTCGACCCAGACCGGCGTGTGGGTCGTGTCAGCCGACTCGAGCGCGTCGTGCCACCACACGTCGCGGCCCTCGGTCCACGCGGTGTCCTGGCCGGTGCGGCGCACGACGAGCACGTGCTCGACCGTCGTCGGGTCCGCGCCCTCCTTCGGTGCGAGGGCCTCGTCGACCGCGGGCTTGAGCGCGGAGGCGGCGCCGCGGCGGTAGCCGCCGTCGGCCGTGATGACGAGCTTCGCCTCCGCGTCGGCGATGCGGCTGCGCAGCGCGTCCGCCGAGAACCCGCCGAACACGACCGAGTGCGGCGCACCGATCCGGGCGCACGCGAGCATGGCGACGACCGCCTCGACGATCATCGGCAGGTAGATGACGACCCGGTCGCCCGTCTCGACGCCGAGCGCGGCGAGCGCGTTGGCCGCGCGCGACACGTCGCGCTGCAGCTCGGCGTACGTCACGGTGCGGGTGTCGCCCGGCTCGCCCTCGAAGTGGATCGCGACCCGGTCGCCCAGACCCGCCTCGACGTGGCGGTCCACCGCGTTGTACGCGGCGTTGAGCGTGCCGTCGGCGAACCAGCGCGCGACGGGCGCCTGCGACCAGTCGAGCGTCTCGGTGAAGGGCGTCCGCCAGGTGACGAGGTCGTTCGCCTGCCGTGCCCAGAACGCGAGCCGGTCGGCCTGCGCCTCCTCGTAGAGCTCGGGCTTCGCGTTCGCCTGCGCGGCGAACTCCGGGCTCGGCGGGAAGCTCCGGGTCTCGTGGAGGAGGTTCTCCAACCCGGGCTGGGCGGTGGTGGACTCGTTCTCTGGCACGCTGACCTCCGGTGCGCATCGACTCTGGTGCGGCGCCCGTGCGTGGGCCGCCGAGGAAGCGGCGGCGGGGCGCAGGGCGGTCGGACGCCCACGACGGTGGGCCCCGACCTTGGGGAGTCTAGACCCGTTGTCGTGAGCGCGGTCACAGGAGTCCATCATTCGGCGGGACCGCTCGCAAATGCCCGCCGGCGGTCGTCGGCGGCATGGCAGAGGCTGCTCCGCCGTGGCGGCGTCAGCGGGACCGGCGCTGCCGGACGGCCTCGTACAGCACGACCGTCGTCGCGCTCGCGGCGTTGAGCGAGCTCGCCGAGCCGAGCATCGGGATGCTCACCATGACGTCGCACGCCTCGCGCCACCCGGCGCTGAGGCCGGTCGTCTCGTTGCCGGTGAGGACGAGCGTCGGGCCGGTGAGGTCGTGGTCCGCGAGTTCGACGTCGCCGTCCTCGTCCGTCCCGAGCAGGGTCAGGGGAACCCCGGCGGAGCGCTGCGCGGCGACCCAGTCGAGGACGTCGCGCCCCGCGGGGACGCGCACGGTCGGCACGGAGAAGATCGAGCCCGTGCTGGCGCGCACGGCGCGCGGGTCGTACGGGTCCGCGGCGTGCCCCGCGACGACCAGCCCGCCGCCCCCGAACGCGTCGAGCGAGCGTGCGACGGTCCCGACGTTGCCCGGGCTCGTGGGGCGGTCGAGCACGACGCCGAGGAACGCGGTGCCCTCGTCCCCGGCGGCACGGCCGCCGACGGCGATCCGCCCCAGGTCGTCGGGCGGCGTCGCGACGACGGCGAGCAGCTCCGGCGCGTCGTCGTCCTTGCCCCCGAGCTCGCGCATGAGCTCCGACGACACCGCGAACCGCCGGGTCCGGACGCGGTCGAGCATCGCGTGCGCCCAGCTCGACAGCGACCGGTCCGCGTCGACGAGCCAGGTCCGCACGGTCCAGCCCGACTCGACGGCGAGCGTGATCGGCCGCACGCCCTGGACGACCATCTCGCCCGCGCGGTGCCGCTTGGTGCGGTTGGTGAGCAGCGCCTCCCACTGCTGGAACGCGGCGTTGCGGGTGGTGACGCGCTGCACGGGTCAGGCCTCCGGGGTGGTCGTGGTCGGCGCGGCCGACGGAGATGCCGGCACGGGCGCGACGCGCGGGAGCCCGCCGGTGAGCGCGGCGGGCTCGGTCGCGTCCGCCGCGCGCGCTGCGCGCTCGACGGCCGCGGCGACGAGCGACGTCACCTCGGGGTTGAACACGCTCGGGATGATGTAGGTCGGGTTGAGCTGGTCCTCGTGGATCGCGGACGCCAGGGCGCGCGCGGCCGCGAGCAGCATGCCGTCGGTGATGCGGTGCGACTGCGCGTCGAGGAGGCCGCGGAACACGCCCGGGAACGCGAGGACGTTGTTGATCTGGTTCGCGAAGTCGGAGCGCCCGGTGCCGACGATCGCCGCGTGCCTCGCCGCGTCGACCGGGTCCACCTCGGGGCGCGGGTTCGCCATCGCGAAGACGATCGCGCCGGGCGCCATGCGCGCGACGTCGTCGCCCGTGAGGACGTCGGGCGCGGACACGCCGATGAAGACGTCTGCGTCGACGACGGCCTCGCGCAGCGTCCCCGTGACGTGGCGCGGGTTGGTGTTGACGGCGGTCCAGGCGAGCGACGGCGACAGTCCCGGCCGCGCGGGGTGGACGACACCCTCGATGTCGGCGACGACGACGTCGTGCGCGCCCGCGGCGAGCAGGAGCTTGAGCACCGCGGTCCCGGCGGCACCGGCGCCCGACAGCACGATGCGCACGTCCGGCAGGTCCTTGCCCACGACCTTCAGCGCGTTCGTCAGCGCCGCGAGCGCGACGATCGCCGTGCCGTGCTGGTCGTCGTGGAACACGGGGATGTCGAGCTCGGCGCGCAGCCGGGCCTCGATCTCGAAGCAGCGCGGCGCCGAGATGTCCTCGAGGTTGATGCCCGCGAACACGGGCGCGATGGCCTTGACGGTGCGCACGATCTCGTCGACGTCGGTCGTGTCGAGCGCGATGGGGAACGCGTCGATGTCCGCGAACCGCTTGAACAGCGCGGCCTTGCCCTCCATGACGGGCAGCGAGGCGAGCGGGCCGATGTCGCCCAGCCCGAGCACGGCCGAGCCGTCGGTCACCACGGCGATGGTGTTGCGCTTGATCGTGAGGCGGCGCGCGTCCTCGGGCTTGGCCGCGATGGCCTCGCACACGCGCGCGACGCCGGGCGTGTAGATCATCGACAGGTCGTCGCGGTTGCGGATCGGCACCTTGGACTCGATCTGCAGCTTGCCGCCCAGGTGCAGCAGGAACGTGCGGTCCGAGACGCGGTCCACGACGACGCCCGGCAGCGCGCGCAGCGCCTCGACGATCTGCCCGGCGTGCTCCTCGCCGCGCGTCGCGACCGTGACGTCGACCGTGATGCGCTCGTGGCCCGAGGCCGTGACGTCGAGGGCGGAGACGATCCCGCCGGTGTGCTCGATCGCCGTCGTCAGCTCGCTCACGGCGGTGGGGCGCGCCTCGACCTGGAGCCGGACGGTGATGGAGGAGGAGACACTCGGCGCTGACGTCATGGGCTCCAGTATCGCGCGGCGACCGCGCGCCCGGCACGACGACGGCGCCCCCTCAGGAGCGCCGTCCCGCCAGCACCGCGGCGGCTATCAGGCGTGCAACCGTGTCCGCTGCAACGGCGCGAGGTGGCCGTCGTGGCCGGGTCTCGTCCGGTCAGCGAGTCCCTACGTGGACTTCCTGCGCGTGGGTACCGCCGAGATGCTGTTGTCCCTCCATCACAGCCCGGGCGACCGACGAGCGCAACCGCTCCGCGGGGACTTCCACACCGTGTTCTACGGGCGTTCGAACAGCCCGGAGCGGTTGGTCCGGGAGGTCCGGATCGGGCCCTTCGGCGGGCGGCGGGAGTCGTCTCGTGATCCCGGCCGCACCCCGTTCAGCCGCGGCGGCGACGGCGCAGCGCGCGCCACGCGACCCACGCCACCACGCCGAGCGCGACGACCCCCGCCACGGCGAGGACCGGCGTCGACCCCGAGAGGTGCGACCGCAGCGCGACCGGCTTCGAGAACGTCAGCGCACCCCAGCCGTGCTCGGCGGCGAGCCGGCGCAGCGTCCGGTCGGGGTTGACGACGAACGCGTGCCCGACCGCGCCCAGCATCGGCGCGTCGGTCACCGAGTCGGAGTAGGCGTAGCTCGCCTCCAGGTCGTACCCCTCGTGCGCGGCGAGCTCGCGGATCGCGACGGCCTTGTTCTCGCCGTACGCGTAGAAGTCGATCGCGCCCGTGTACCGGCCGTCCTCGACCGCCATGCGCGACGAGATCGCGTGGTCGGCGCCCAGCACCGCGGCGATGGGCTCGACGACCTCGCTCCCGGAGGCGGACACGATGACGACGTCGTGCCCGTGCTCGTGGTGGGACTCGATGAGCTCGACCGCCTCCGCGTAGACGACGGGGTCGATGTGCTCGTGCAGCGTCTCCTCGACGATGCGCGACACCGTGGCGACGTCCCATCCGGTCACGAGGCTCGACAGGTGCGCGCGCATGCGCTCGGTCTGGTCCGCGTCGGCTCCGCCCACCATGAACAGGAAGTGCGCGTAGGCGCTGCGCAGCACGTCCCCGCGGTTGATGAGCCCGCCGGCGAAGAACGGCCGGGAGAACGCCGCGGCCGACGACGTCGCGATGATCGTCTTGTCGAGGTCGAAGAACGCGGCGACCCGGCCGGTGCGGGGCGGGTCCGTCGGGTCCGGGAGCGGGGTCACGGTCGCGAGCCTAGCCGCGGAACGTGGCCGTCCACAGGAGCGCTCGCCGGGGCGCCCGTCCACAGGTCGCGGTTCCGCCCCGACGCCATCCGCCCGGTCACGGCAGGGTGGGTCGCCGGTGGACGGGCGGGGGGAGGACGCGATGGGCGGGGCGGTCGTGGCGGTGGTGGGAGCGCGCGGCGGCGCGGGCGCGAGCGTGGTCGCGTCCGCGCTCGCCCGCGCGGTGGCGCGACGTCGCGCACCCACGTGCCTGGTCGACCTCGCGCTCGTGGGCGGTGGGCTCGACGTGCTCCTCGGCATCGAGCAGGACCCGGGCGTGCGCTGGCCCGACCTGGCCGACGCGCGCGGCCGGCTCGACGGCGAGGACCTCCTCGCGCGCCTGCCGCGGTGGGGCACGGTCCCGGTCGTCAGCACCGAGCGCGGCGGCGGCCCGGAGCCCGCGGCGCTCGCGGACGTCGTGGCGGCGCTCGCCGAGGTCACGTCCGGCCGGTCGGGGGTGCTCGTGCTCGACGTCGACCGTGCCGCGCTCGGGCCTGGTGGTGCCGGCGGGGAGCTGCTCAGGGCGTGCGACGAGGTGCTGGTCGTGACGCCGCTCGACGTGGCCGGGGTCGCGGGCGCTGCGGCGGTGCGCGACCGGGTCCCCGGCCCGGCGGCGCTCGTCCTGCGCCGACCGGCTCCGGGGCGGTTGTCCGGCGGGGAGGTCGCGGACGCCGTCGGGCTCGGGGTCGCCGCGGCGGTCGGCTGGGACCGGGGGCTCGCCGCGGCGATCGAGCGCGGCCAGGGCCCGTGCGTCGGGCGCGGGCCGGTCGTGCGCGCGGGACGCGACCTCGCGGCGCGGTACGCGGGGAGCCTCGGGTGAGCGGGCGCGACCCGAGGCCGGGACGCTCGGAACGGGGGCGCGGCCCGCTGCTGGACGGCGTCCGGGACCGCCTCGTGCGGGCCGGCGCGGAGGCCGGCCTGGGCTCGGCGGGGCCCGACGACGCGGCCGTCGCCGACGCGCTGCGGGCGTCCGGGCGCGTGCTCGGCACGACCGCCCTGCGGGAGCTGACGCGCACGGCGCACGCGGAGATCTTCGGCGCCGGACCGCTCCAGCGCTACCTCGACGAGCCCGGGGTGACCGACGTGCTCGTCAACGGGCCCGACGAGGTCTGGGTCGACCGCGGCGCCGGGCTCGAACGCGTCGTCGTCCCGCTCGGAGGGCCGGAGGCCGTGCGATCGCTGGCCGTGCGGCTCGCCGCCGCGGGCGGGCAGCGACTCGACGACGCCTCGCCCGTGGTCGACGCCCGGCTGCCCGACGGGACGCGCCTCCATGCGGTGGTGGCTCCGGTGTGCGGGGCCGGGGCCGTGATCTCGCTGCGCGTGCTGCGGACGCGGACGTTCGGCCTGGCCGACCTCGTCGCGTCCGGCACGGTCCCGCACGCCTGGGAGCCGGTCCTGCGCCGGCTCGTCGCGGCGCGCGCGAGTGTGCTCGTCTCCGGCGGGACCGGGACCGGCAAGACGACGCTGCTCGCCGCGCTGCTCGCGCTCGTCCCGCCCGACGAGCGCATCGTCTGCGTCGAGGAGGCGCGCGAGCTCGACCCGGACCACCCGCACGTCGTCCCGCTCACGGCACGCCGGGCGAACGTCGAGGGCGCGGGCGGCGTCGACCTCGCCGACCTCGTGCGCGCCGCGCTGCGGATGCGCCCCGACCGCATCGTGCTGGGCGAGTGCCGCGGCGCGGAGGTGCGCGAGGTGCTCATGGCGCTCAACACCGGCCACGAGGGCGGGCTGGCGACCATCCACGCGAACGACGTCGAGGTGATCCCCGCGCGCCTGGAGGCGCTGGCGGCCCTCGCGGGGATGGACCGCGCCGCCGTGGTGGCGCAGGCCGCCGGTGGGCTCGACGTGGTGCTGCACCTGCGTCGGCTGCGCGCGGGCGGCACGACCCGGCGCGTGCTCGCCCAGATCGGCGTCGTGCGGAGCGACGAGCGGGATGGTCTGCGCGTGGACCTCGCGGGGTCGTGGGACGGCGCTCCGGTGCTTCCGGAGGGGCCGGACCGGGCCGACAGGTCGCCGGCCGATGGCACGGGGCCCGTCGCCGGCCCCGCGTGGGACGAGCTCCTGGCGCGGTGGTGCGCGTGAGGTTCAGGTGACGGGCCTCGTCGGTGCGCTCGTCGGCGCCGCGGTCTGGTGCGCCGTAGCACGAGGCGGACGCCCGGCCCGCAGCGTCGTCGGCCGGTCCTCGCCGCGGACGGGGCGACCGGTGTTCCTGCGGCGCAGGTCCCGGGTGCGGGCCGTGCCGGAGCTCGTGCGCGTCGTCGTGACGCAGGTCGGGTCGCTCCTGCGGTCCGGGGCCGCGCCCGGCGCGGCGTGGGAGCGGGCGCTCGGGGTGCGGGTCGACGCCGCGGGCGTCCCCCGCGTCGTCGACCTCGCGCCGCACGTGGGCGGGCTCCCCACGGCGCGGGCCCTCGTGGCGGCGTGCCGGCTCGCGGTCGAGGTGGGCGCACCGCTGGCCCCGGTGCTCGACGAGGTCGCGGCCTCGGTGGCGGCGGACGCCGAGGCCCGCGCCGAGCGGGACGCCGCGCTCGCCGGGCCGCGGGCGACCGCGCGCGTGCTCCTGTGGCTCCCGGCGGTGGGCGTCCTGCTGGGCTACGTCCTCGGGGCCGACCCGCTCGGCACCGCGACCGACGGCGGCATCGGGTCCGTCGGGGTGCTCCTCGGGCTCGTGCTCCTGCTCGCGGGGCGCACCTGGTCCGGGCGGCTCGTCGAGCGGGCGCGCGCCGCGGGGGAGGACCGGTGACCGCGCTCCTGGTGACGGCGTGGGTCCTGGTGGCGACCGCGCCGTGGTGGGCGGCGCGGGCGGCCGTCGTGCGGCGGGCCGTCGCGGTGTCGCGACAGCCGGAGAGCACCGCAGGCAGCCCCGGCGGGGCGACGGGCGAGGCGGAGCGGGAGGGACGGGGCGGAGGTCGAGGGCGACCGGACGACGGACCCCTCGAGACGGGCGTGCTCCTCGAGCTCCTCGCGGCGGCGGTCCGCTCCGGCGCAGCCGTCCCGCGCGCGCTGGACGTGGTCGGGGTGTGCGTCGGCGGTCGGGAGGGCGCCGCCCTGCGAGCCGCGGGCGCGGCGCTCCTCCTCGGCGCGTCGTGGGACGCCGCCTGGGCCACGGCGCCACCGCGGCTCGAGGTCGTGCGGCGCGCGCTGCGTCCGGCCTGGCTGCACGGCGCGGCCCCCGCGCCCGCGCTGCGCGCCGCGGCGCAGGCGTCGCGCCAGGACCGGACCGCCGCCGCCAAGGCGGCCGCGGCGCGCCTCGCCGTGCACCTCGTCCTCCCGCTCGGCGCGTGCTTCCTCCCGGCGTTCGTGCTCGTCGGGCTCGTGCCCGTCCTCGTCTCGCTGGGGTCGGGCCTGCTGGGTTGACGGTGAGCGTCGACCTCCCCGGTGCACGGGCGGCACTCGGCTACCCGGGTGGCACTCGGCTACTCGGGTGGCACGCAGCTACACGGGTTGCTCTCTGCGTGCGACGCGGAGGCAAGTCGCCCCCACGCCCGCGATCCCGACGCCGCCCAGGACGAGAGCGGCCGTCGTGATGCCGGGGAGGGCCGCGCGCGACGTCCGCACCTCGCGGCCGTCGGGCAGGTGCCAGGCGCAGTCGACGCGGGCCGGCAGGACCGTGAACCGCCCCACCACGCGGTCGGTGTAGCCGTCGAACCCGGGCGGCGCCTGCTGCTCCAGCAGGCACGCGCTCGACGCGTCGTTCGCGTGCCGGTAGCGCACGACGGCGGTCGGGGCGAGCGCAGCGAGAACCGCGACGACGAGGCACAGGACGCCGCACACGAGGGTGACCAGGCTCGCGGGGTCGAGGCGTGCGGACCGCGCTGCACCCTCCGACGGTCGTGCCACGCCAGGATGCTGCGCGCGTGGGCGTCCACAGGCCCGGATCGAGACGGTCCCGTCCACCGTCCGGTGTCAGCGCCGTGCGGGAGCGCGCTCGTGTGCGGCACGGTGGCGCCGCACGCCCGTGACCACGGGCCACGAGAAGGGGGAAGCACCCATGGCAGGACAGGGACGGCGCGCGCTCGCGCGTCTGACGGGACAGAGCGCGGGACAGGACGGCGAGGCCGGTCTCGCGACCGCGGAGTACGCGATCGCGACCGTGGCGGCGGCGGGCTTCGCCGGGTTGCTCATCGTCGTGCTCAAGAGCGGCGAGGTGCGCGAGCTGCTGCTCGGCATCGTGCGCAGCGCGCTGTCGCTGGGCTGAGCCGTGCGACGGGACGCAGGCTCGGGCACCGGTGCGTGGCGCGCGCCCTGGCCGTGGGCGCTCCGCCCGCACGAGGTCGGCCCGCGCGAGGTCGGTTCGCCCGAGGTCCGCCCGCGCGAGGTCGGTTCGCACGAGGTCGGCCCGCCCGAGGTCGGCCCGCGCGAGGTCGGCCCGTGCAAGGTCCGGTCGCGCGACGGCCGGGAGCGTGGTGCGGTCACGGCGGAGCTCGCCGTCGCGCTGCCGGCGGTCGTCCTCGTCCTCGTCGTCGTCCTCACCCTCGCCGCGGCGGCGGGCGCGCAGATGCGCTCCGCCGACGCGGCGAGGGCCGCCGCCCGTGCCGCGGCCATCGGCGAGGACGACGCGACCGTGCGCGCGACGGCGCTCCGGGTGGCGGGGGACGACGCGACCGTCGGCGTGACGCGCGGGGACCCGTGGGTGGAGGTCCGCGTCACGACGCCCGTCGTCGGCGGCTGGCTCTCCGGGTCGCCGCTGCGCGCGAGCGGGGAGGCCGTCGCGTGGGTCGAGCCATGACCCCGGACCGGAGCGTCGTCGGGACCGGCGCGGCCGCGCGTGCGTGGCCGGGACGCCGCACCGGTCGCGGCCCGGCCCGGGCCGGGAACGGGCGGTACGACGGGGCGCCCGACACGGAGCGCGGCGCGGGCACGGTGCTCGTGCTCGGGATCGTCGCGGCCGTGCTCGTGCTGGCCCTCGGTCTGGCGGCGCTCGCGCACGCCCAGGCCGCCCGCGGAGCGGCGCAGACCGGCGCCGACCTCGCGGCGCTCGCAGCCGCCACGGCCGCTCGGGACGGCTGGGACCCGTGCGACCGCGCCCGTGAGGTCGCGGCCCGCAACGCGGTGTCGGTCACGGCGTGCGCAGACCAGGGCGGCGGGGTCGTGCGGGTGGATGTCACCACGACCGTCGGCGTCACCGTCCTCGGTGTCGCGCTCGGCCGGGCGAGCGCCGCCGCACGCGCAGGCCCGGCGACCACACGATGACCGCGGTTCGACCTCGCACGACCGCGGTTCGACCTCGCGCAACCGCGGTTCTACCCCGCGCGACCACGGTTCTCCCTCGCGGCACCCAGGTTCTCTCCCGTGGGGCCCCGGTCCTAACTCTTGCGGCCGGGCTCCTCGCTCGTGGAGGCGGGGCCGTCGCTCGTGCGGTCGAGATCCTCGCCCGCCGGGGCGTGGGCGAGGACGGCGTCGAGCAGGCGGACGGCGGCGGCCTTCTCGAGCGGGGCGTTGTACGACCCGCACTTCGGCGACTGCACGCACGCCGGGCAGCCGTCGTGGCAGGGGCAGCGCGCGATGGCGTCGCGCGTCGCGCGGAGCCAGGTCGCGCCGAGCTCGAACCCGCGCTCGGCGAAGCCGGCCCCGCCGGGGTAGGCGTCGTGCACGAACACGGTCGCCTCGCCGGTGTCGGCGTGCAGCGCGGTGGAGACGCCGCCGAGGTCCCAGCGGTCGCACGTGGCGAGGAGCGGGAGCAGGCCGATCGACGCGTGCTCGGCGGCGTGCAGCGCGCCGGGCAGCTCGTCGGCGTCGACCTCCGCCTCCTCGATCACCGACTGCGGGACGGTCCACCACACGGCCATCGTGGGGAGCGTGCGCTCGGGGAGGTCCAGGGTCTCGGTGCCGAGCACCTGCATGTCCGGGAGGCGCCGGCGCTGGAAGCTCACGACCTGCGAGCACACGTCGACCGGGCCGTACCCCCAGCCGACGGGCCCCCAGCTCCGCTCGACGACCTCCCGCCCGGCGGCGACGTCCCCGTCCGCGGGCTCGTCGACGATCGTGATGGACGTCGCCGACCGCGACCACGTCCCGTGGTCGACGTCCTGGCGGCGCACGAGCGCGACGTGGTCGGCCAGGTCGAGGTGCTCCACGACGTAGGTGCGGCCCTGGTGGACGTACACCGCGCCGTCGTGCACGGACCCGTCCGCGGACGCGGCGTCGACCGTGCCGAGCAGCCGGCCGGTGCGCGCCTCGGCGACCCGCACGGGCGTGCCGCCCGAGCCGCGCAGGTCCGTCATACCGGACGCGGGCTGCGCGTGCGTCCAGTACCACCCGGACGCGCGACGGCGCAGCGCGCCGCGGGCGACGAGCACGTCGAGGAGACCGCGCACGGCGTCGGGGTCGCCGAAGGCCGCGAGGTCCTCGGAGCGCAGCGGGTTCTCGGCCGCTGCCGCACACAGGTGGGGCGCGAGGACGTACGGGTTGGCGGGGTCGAACACGGTCGCCTCGAGCGGGGCGTCGAACACGGCCTCGGGGTGGTGCACGAGGAACGTGTCGAGCGGGTCCTCCCGTGCGACGAACGCGACGAGGCCGTCCGCGCCCGCGCGCCCGGCGCGGCCCGCCTGCTGCCACACGGACATGCGGGTGCCCGGCCAGCCCGCGATGAGGACGGCGTCGAGGCCGGAGATGTCGACGCCGAGCTCGAGCGCGTTGGTCGTCGCGAGGCCCAGGACGTCGCCCGTGCGCACGGCGTCCTCGAGCTCGCGCCGCTCCTCGGGCAGGTACCCGCCCCGGTAGGCGGCGACGCGCCGCACGAGCCGCGGGTCGACGACGCGCACGCTGTCCTGCGTCTGGACCGCGACCGACTCCGCCCCGCGGCGCGAGCGCGTGAACGCGAGCGTGCGCGCGCCCGCGATGACGAGGTCCGCGAGCAGGTCCGCGACCTCGGCCGTCGCGCTGCGCCGCGGGTGCTCGGCTGCGGCGTCCACGGCCGTCGGGACCGTCGGGTCGTCGTCGTGCCCCTCGGCTGGACCGGCGTCGGTGGCCGCGTCGAAGCCCACGACGACGGGCGGCTCCCACAGCGCGAACGTCTTGCGCCCCGCGGGCGACGTGTCCTGCGCGACCGTCACGACATCGTCGGGCTCGACGCCCACGAGGCGTGCGGCGCTCGTCGCAGGGTCGGCGGTCGTGGCCGACGCGACGACGAACGTCGGCGGCCGGTCACCCTCGCGCGCGTAGTGCGCGGCGAGGCGCCGCAGCCGCCGCAGGACGAGCGAGACGTGGGCGCCGAACACCCCGCGGTAGGCGTGGCCCTCGTCCACGACGACGTACCGGAGGTCACGCAGGAGCCGGGACCAGCCGCGATGGTTCGGCAGGAGCGCGAAGTGCAGGAAGTCCGGGTTGGTGAGCACGACGTCGGCGTGCTCGCGGACCCAGCGCCGCTCGTCCTGCCCGGTGTCGCCGTCGCACGTCGCGACCCGCACGTCGCGCGTCCCGGCGGCGTCGAGCAGCCGCTGGAGCCCCGAGAGCTGGTCGGCGGCGAGCGCCTTGGTGGGCGAGAGGTAGAGCACGGCGCCGCGTCGGGCGACCGACTCGATGCGGCCGGGGTCGAGGAGGCGCGCGGCGGCGTCGGCCCGGACCGAGGAGAGGGCGGGGAGCCAGAACGCGAGCGACTTGCCGGAGCCCGTCGAGGTGGCGAGCGCGACGTGCCGGCCCGACCACGCGGCGTCGGCCGCCGCGACCTGGTGCTCCCACGGGCGGCCGACGCCGAGCGCGCGGTAGCCCGCGACGAGCGACGCGTCGGCCCACGCCGGCCACTCGGCCTGGGTGCCCGCCCGCGCGGGCAGCTCGCGCACGTGCAGCAGCCGTTCGTCGCGTCGCCCGCCCGCGCGCAGCACGTCGAGCAGGGCCGCGCTCGTCGGTCGCAGGGAGGTGGGGGAGGGGGCGTGCGGCACGCCTCCGAGTCTCCCACCTCCGGCCCATCCTTCGGCCCGACGGCGGCCGTGCGCGGGACCTCCGGCCCTCGCGCGGCGCGCACCGCGCGGCCGAGGATCGACGCATGGGAGCGGTGCGCGGGGTCCGGGTCGTGGCGACGCCGGCGCTCGCCGTCGGGGCGCTCCTGCTCACCCGGCGCATGACCCAGACGTGGGGCACGTGGGAGGGCGAGCACGAGTGCGTGCTCCCGGGCGACGACCTCGTGCCCGACGCGCGTGCCGTCGTCGCGACGCGGGCGGTCACGGTCGACGCTCCGCCGGCGCAGGTCTGGCCGTGGCTCGTGCAGCTCGGCCAGGGCCGCGGGGGCTTCTACTCCTACGACGCGCTCGAGAACCTCGTGGGGCTGGGCATCCGGAGCGCGGACGCGATCGAGGAGCGCTGGCAGGGGCTGGCGGTCGGCGACGACGTCCACCTCGCCGACGAGGTCGCCCTGCGCGTCGCGCTCCTGGAGCCGGGCTCGCACCTCGTGCTGCGCGGCGCCCCCGGGCCGGGCCAGCCGGACACGATGCCGTTCCGGTTCTCGTGGGCGTTCGTCGTCCGCCCGCTCCCGTCGGCGGTGGACGGCACACCGAGGTCGCGCCTGCTGGTCCGCGAGCGCTACCTCCCGCTCGGCCCCGCAGGCCGGGCCACGGTCGAGGCGCTCCAGCCGGTGAGCTTCCTCATGACGCAGAAGATGCTGCGCGGCATCCGCGCCCGCGCCGGCCGCGGCTGACGCGGAACGAGCCACCCGCCGCCCCCGCTACCGCGAGGACTGCCGACGCGGCTGGGGGGCGTCAGCCGCGGAAGATCTCCGTCACCGCGCGGGAGAGGTACCACGGGTCGACGACCGCCGTCAGCTCGCGTGCGGAGTGCATCGAGAGGATGGGGACGCCGACGTCGACCGTGCGGATGCCGAGGCGGGTCGCCGTGAGCGGGCCGATCGTCGAGCCGCACGGCACGGTGTTCTTCGACACGAACTCCTGGCTCGGCACGCCCGCCCGTGCGCAGGCCCGCGCCCAGGCCGCGGCGCCGTGCGCGTCGGTCGTGTAGCGCTGGTTCGCGTTGATCTTGAGGATCGGCCCGCCGCCCGCGAGCGGTCGGTTCGCGGGGTCGTGGCGCTCCGGGTAGTTGGGGTGCACCGAGTGCCCGACGTCGCTCGACACGCACAGCGACGCGGCGAGCTGGCGGTGCCGCTCCTCGGGCGTCGCGCCGAGGCCGGTCGCGATCCGGTCGAGCACGTCCGCGAGGAACGGGCCCGACGCGCCGGAGCGTGACTCGGAGCCGATCTCCTCGTGGTCGAACGCCGCGAGCACGGGGATCACGTCCCCCTCGACGGGGGCGTCCGGCGTCCCGGCGACCTCGAGCAGCGCGACGAGCCCGGCGTGCACGGAGAGCAGGTTGTCGAGACGGCCCGACGCGAGGAACGCGCCGTGCGCGCCGAACACGCGCGGCGCCTGCGTGTCCGCGACGACGACGTCGTAGCCCGCGACCTCGCTCGCCCGGACGCCCGCGTGGTGCGCGAGCTCGGCGACGACGTCGGCGCCGCCCGGCCCGGCACCCGCGCCCACCGCGTCCGACCCCGCCGGGCCGGCCGCCGACGCCAGCCCCCACACCGGCTGCGTGTGCTGCTGCTTGTCGAGCGCGAGCCCGTCGTTCGCGGCGCGGTCGAGGTGGACCGCGAGCTGCGGGATGCGCAGCAGCGGCCCCGTGCGCACGAGGTGCTCCACGCCGTCGGACGTCACCAGGCGCCCGGCGAGCTCCAGCTCGCGGTCGAGCCACGAGTTGAGCAGCGGCCCGCCGTAGATCTCGACGCCCGCCTGCCACCAGCCCTCGCGCACGACGCCGGGCCGCGGCTTGAGCTTGAAGCCGGGAGAGTCGGTGTGGGCGCCGAGGATCGCGAACGGCGTCGTCGCGGTCGCGCCCGCGGGGACCGCCCAGGCGATCACCGCACCGTCCCGCACGACGACGTACCGCCCGCCCGCGCGCCCGTCGCCCTCGCTGCCGGTCGCCGGCGGCCACGCCGCTGTCTCGTCGAGCCACTCGAAGCCGGCGGCCTCCAGGCGGCGCGCGACCTCGTGGGCCGCGTGGTACGACGACGGGGACGCCTCGACGAACGTCGCGAGCTCTTGGGCGTGCGCACGCGCGCGGTCGTGAGGGGTCGGGTCGGTCACGGCGGCGGGTGCGGTCGGTGAGGTCACCCGCCCATCATCGCCCACGGCGGGGTCCTCGCCCCGGGTCGCTGCCGGGAAGAGTCACCCGACGACCACCTCGAACGGTGCGCTGACGATCGACGTGGACGTGCCGGTCGTGCCGTGCCAGGCGTCGAGGTCGGCGGCGCTCCCGAGCGCGTCGACCTCGAGCACGTAGTAGCCGGTGTAGGTGCCGGGTGCGAGCGTGCCGCCGTCGCACGGACTCGGCGGGGTGATGCCGAAGGGCTGGCGCTCCCCGGACGCGAGGTCGATCGGGTGGAACGGGGCGGGCTCCATCATCGGCACGGCGACGACCACCGCGTCGTCGACGAGCACCGTGCGTGCGAAACCGTTCGACGCCGCGACGAACGGCTCCTCGCCGTGGTTCGTGAGCTCGAGGGACCCGACGTCTCCTTCCTGCACGCCGGGGACCCCGGCGCCGCCCGGCCCGGTGAGCGTGAGCGTCGTCGTGGCGGCGAGGTCCGCCTCGGGAGTCCCGCACGCGACGGTCGTCCCGACGAGCGGTGCGACGACCTCCGGAGGAGCGGACGTGGCCGCGGGCGGGGGTTCGGTGGCACGCCATCCCGGGAGTCCCAGCGACACGGCCGCGACGCCGACCCCCACGACGCCGGCCGTCACGATCCCGGCCGTCGCGGTGCGGCGGACGCGTCGTCCGCGGCGGACCCGGTGCTGGACGTCGGCGAGCGGCAGCACGACGCCCTCGCGTCGTGGCGTGTCGGCGAGTTCGTGGAGGGAGTCGTCGAGGCGGGTCATGCGTCTGCCCTCCGAGGCGTGGTCGGGGCGTGGGGAGTCACGAGCCCGACCTGGTCGTCGGTGTCGTCGTCCGCCGCGTCGTCGAGGGGGCCCAGGAGGGTCTCGAGCTTGCCGACGGCGTTGTGCAGGTAGCGCTTGACCGTCCCCACGGAGAGCCCGAGGTGCTCGGCGATCCGCGGGACGGTGAGGTCGTCGTAGTAGCGCAGCACGACGCACGCGCGCTCCTGCGGCGCGAGCGCGCGCAGCGCGTCGCGGACGTCGGCGGAGGTGTCGGCGGCGTCCGCCGGGCCGTCCCGGTGCGGGGGAACGGCGACGAGGTGCTCGACGTCGCGCCAGCGTCGGGAGCGCCGGTACCCGTCGACGTACAGCGAGAGGATGGCACGGCGCACGTACGACTCGGGTGCGTCGGGCCATCGGTGGCGTCGGGACCGGACGAACACGCGGACCACGGCCTCCTGCGCGAGGTCCTCGGCGGCGGGGACGTCCCCGGTGAGGAGGTACGCGTAGCCCACGAGCGCGCTGCCGCGGTCCCGCACGAGCACCGTGAGCGGGTCGTCGGCGGGGCGGTCCTGGCCGGTCGCTGGTCGCACGGTCCTCCTCGAGGTGGGACGTCGCGGGTGCGTTCGTCCTGTCGCATCATGAGACGAGCGGCGCCCGCGAAACGTTGTACCGCGCGGGGCGCGGGCCTGCTCCCTAGGGTGGGTCCGTGAGCGCAGGCCGAGGAGCGGACGCGCCGGACCGCGCGACGACCTGGGTCGTCCTCCCCGGGCTGGCGCTGACGCCCGAGGACTTCGCGCCGCTGGCGGGCGAGCTCCGAGACGCCGCGCGCACCGACGACGTGCGCGTCCTGGACGCGTGGCGCACGCCGGTCACCGGGCCGGTCGACGCGGTGCGGACGGCCCTGCGGTTGGACGGCTCCGGACCGGTGGACCTCGTCGGTCACTCCGTGGGCGGGCTCGCCGCGCTGGAGTGGGCGCTGCTGCACCCGGGCGAGGTGCGCCGCCTCGTGCTCCTGGACCCGACGAGCCCGTGGGAGCCGCACCTCCCGGCCCTGCACCCGGGGCGGCCGACCGCCCGGGCGGGGGACGCGGCGGCTGCGATGGTCGGCAGCGCGCTCGCGACGGCCGGACCGGCCCTGCGGCGCCGGGCGGTGCGGGTCGTCGCCCGTCGCGCGGACCCGCTCCCGCGCGACGTGGCGCGGGAGCGCTACGGGAGCGCGAGCACCTGGACGATGCTCGCCCACGAGTGGTTCGCGAGCTGGGAGCAGGCGCCGCGGGTGCGCGCGCTGCTCGACTCAGGGCGCTCCCTGTCCACGGCGGCGGACCCGTTGCTCGTCACGGGTCTGCGCGGGAGCGCGCGGTTCCTGCGCCAGCAGCGCGAGCTGTCCGACCGGCTCGCCCTCCCGCGCGTCGGGCTCGCGGGCGAGGGGCACCTGTTCCCGCTCACCCGGCCCGACGTCGTCGCCCGCCTCGCTGCGGGCGCTCACCGCACGGAGCGGCGGACGCCGGGCGCGCCGCACGGGCACGCCCGGCCCTGACCGGCCCCTGACCGGCCCGGATCGGCGCCGGTCAGGTGATCGTCAGCCGGACCGGTGCCGAGACGAGCCAGCCCTTGTAGAGGCTCCCGCCCGCGGTCTCGGCGCCCCACGACCCGTCGACCTGCTGCAGGGCGTACCGCGTGATCATCCACGGGTGCACGACCTGCACCGTGTACTCGCCGGGCGGCAGCGACGCGTCCGAGGGCAGCCCCCACTCGCACGCCACCGCGGTGGTGACGACGTGGTCGAGCGGCTCGGTCGCGCCCGGCTCGAGGACGGCGTACGCCTCGGAGTCGGTGGCCGGCACGGTCGAGCTGACGATCACCCCGTCCCGGGCGACGACGTACGCCCGGAGCCAGCGGAAGTCGACCGTCTCGGTGCGCGCCGTGGGGAGCCCGGCGAGGCGGGCGGCGAGGGTGACCTCGGTCCCGCCCGCCACCGAGAGGGCCCCGGGGGTCTCGAGCCGTGCGAGGAGCTCGTCGCCGGTCGGGGCGGGCGCGGGCATGCCGCACTGGAGGTCCTCGTACGACGGCGCTGCGGGGAACGTCGTCGTCGGGCCGGTGAAGGCCCCGGGCACCGGGTCCGGGGTCTGCGAGGACGCGGATGGTCCCGCGTCGGGGTCGGCCGAGACCGTGAACGGCACCGACGGCGTCACGAGCCAGCCGTCGAAGAGCGGCTCGCTCGACCCGTCGGCGGCGGTCACGGGCTCGCCCCAGGCGCCGTCGCGCTCCAGCGCGTACGACGACACGACCCAGGGGACGACGACCGCGAGCTCGTAGTCGCCCGGCGGCAGCGAGGGCGAGTGCTCGGTGTCACCGTCGGGGTCGCACGAGGCGAACGAGTCGACCGAGGTGGCGAGGTCGAGCACGTCGCCCTCGGCGAGGTCGACGGGCGTCGCGCCGTCGAGGTTCGTGGGCGTCAGGAACGAGACGACGAGGCCGTCCTGCACGACGACGTACCCGGTGAGACCGGCCGGGTCCAGGACGCTCACGCGCGCGGCCGCGTCGACGGACACGCGCCCCGTGACCTCGACGAGGTCGGAGGACGCCACGGTGACGGCGGCCGGGTCGACCGACGCCGTCGCCAGCACGTCGGTGCTCGTCGCCGTGGGTGCGGGCGCGCCGCACCGGAGCGCGTCGGTCGTGACGGGAGAGGGGAACGCGGCCCGGTACGTGGGTGCCGGGCTCGGCGTGGGCTCGGGGGTCGGGGCGGGAGCGGGCAGGACGGGGCGCGGGTCCTCGGCGAGCAGGGCGTTCGCGCCGACGCCCGCGGCGGCGACGGCGAGCACGGCGGCCGCGCCGACCAGGACGGCACGGCGACGGCGGACGTGGCGCACGCCGTCGCGGACGAGACCGGCGGACGTCGCGTCGTCGGTCTGGGGGACCACCTCGTCGGCGACCGACCGCAGCACGACGTCGAGGTCGACGGGGCCGGGGTTCGTGGGGCGGTTCATCGCGCACCTCCAGGGGCGGACGGGGCGCTCCCGCGGACGGGAGCCGTGACGGGCAGGTCGTCGTCGGCGACGCGCAGCGGGCCGAGCCGCGCCGCGAGCTTCGCGTTCGCGTCGCTCAGGTACCGCTTGACGGCGCCCTCGCTCAGCGCGAGCCGTTCGGCGACGTCCCGGACGGTGAGGTCGGAGAAGTAGCGCAGGACGACGCACGCGCGCTCGCGGGGCGCGAGCGCGCCGAGCGCCTCGACGACGTCGACACGCGCCTGGACGACGGGCTCGACGCGGTCGGTGGGGACGGGCGGGGCGAGCAGGTGGCGCACGCCGTCCCAGCGGCGCCGCCGTCGGGTGCCGTCGAGGAACCCGCTGAGGACCGCGCGTCGCACGTAGCTCTCGGCGAGCGCGAAGTCGGTCGCCCCGCGGCCCCGCCGGAACGTCCGGAACAGGGCGTCCTGCACGAGGTCCTCCGCCTCCGTGACGTCTCCCGTGAGGAGATAGGCGTAGCCCACGAGGGCACGACGCCGTGTGCGGACGATCTCGTCCAGCACCTCTTCCCATCGCGCCATCGCGACCGCCTCCCCCGCTCCTGGAACCACTCTTGCCCTTCTCAACGACGGGGTCGAGGGTTTCGTTGGGGTGGCGGAGCTCGCGGTTCGGGGCGGCTCACGACCGGTCGGTGCGCCGCGTTTGTGACGTCCTGCACGAGTGGTCGTGACGTGCGCCACACGTGCGTAGACTCACCCCCATCGCTCCGGCAGGGGACCGGCGCGACGGTCGCGCGGTTCGTCAAGGAGGACGGATGCTCACGCTCGGTTCGGAAAGTCTCACCATCGTCACCGTCATCGCGGTGATCGCGCTCGTCGCGCTGGTCTTCGCGTTCGTCCTGCGCAGACAGGTCCTCGCCGCGAACGAGGGCACGGCGAAGATGCAGGACATCGCCCAGGCCGTGCAGGAGGGCGCCGGGGCCTACCTGAGCCGCCAGTTCCGCACGCTCGCGCTGTTCGCGGTGATCGTGTTCGGCCTGCTGTTCCTCCTGCCGGGCGACGGCGGCATCCGCGTGGGGCGCTCGGTCGCGTTCCTCGTCGGCGCCGGGTTCTCGGCGGCGATCGGCTACCTCGGCATGTGGCTCGCGGTGCGTGCCAACGTGCGCGTCGCGTCGGCCGCGACCCGGCCGGGCGGACGCACCGAGGGCGCGCGCATCGCGTTCCGGACGGGCGGCGTCGTCGGCATGTCGGTGGTCGGCCTCGGCCTGCTCGGCGCCGCGGGGGTCGTGCTCGTCTACAAGGCCGACGCCCCGGCCGTGCTCGAGGGCTTCGGCTTCGGCGCCGCGCTGCTCGCGATGTTCATGCGCGTGGGCGGCGGCATCTTCACCAAGGCGGCCGACGTCGGCGCGGACCTGGTCGGCAAGGTCGAGCAGGGCATCCCCGAGGACGACCCGCGCAACGCCGCGACGATCGCGGACAACGTGGGCGACAACGTGGGCGACTGCGCCGGCATGGCCGCCGACCTCTTCGAGTCGTACGCCGTGACGCTCGTCGCGGCGCTCATCCTGGGCAAGGCCGCGATGGGCGAGGAGGGCCTCGTCTTCCCGCTCGTGGTCACCGCGATCGGCGCGCTCGTCGCCGTGCTCGGCGTGTTCATCACGCGCGTGCGCGGCCAGGAGAACGGCCTCAAGGCCATCTACCGCGGGTTCTACCTCTCGGCGCTGATCGGCGCGGTGCTCGCCGCCGTCGCCGCGTTCGTCTACCTGCCCTCGTCGTTCTCGGCGCTCGACGGCACCGCGGACCTTGGCGACCTGTCAGGGGTCGCGGCCGACCCGCGCGTCGTCGCGAGCCTCGCGGTCGTCATCGGCATCGTCCTCGCGGGCATCATCCTGTGGATCACGGGCTACTTCACCGGCACGACGTCGAAGCCGACCCTGCACGTGGCGGCGACCTCGCGCACGGGCGCGGCGACGGTCGTGCTGTCCGGCATCGGCGTCGGGTTCGAGTCCGCGGTGTACACGGCGGGCGTGATCGCCGCGGCGATCTGCGGCCTGTTCCTGCTCGCGGGCGGCTCGGTGTGGCTCGCGCTGTTCCTCGTCGCGCTCGCCGGGTGCGGGCTGCTCACCACGGTCGGCGTCATCGTCGCGATGGACACGTTCGGCCCGGTCTCGGACAACGCGCAGGGCATCTACGAGATGTCGGTCGGCGAGTCGGGCGATGGCGACCCGGAGGCCGCGCAGATCCTCACGGACCTCGACGCGGTCGGGAACACGACGAAGGCCATCACCAAGGGCATCGCCATCACGACGGCGGTGCTCGCGGCGACCGCCCTGTTCGGGTCGTACGCCGACGCCGTGAGCCACGCGATGGCGGACGTCCAGACGGTCGGCAGCGGCCTCGTCACGGCGATGCTCGACTACGAGATCATCTCGCCGATCACGCTCGTGGGCGTGATCCTCGGCGCCGCGACGGTCTTCCTCTTCTCCGGTCTCGCGATCGACGCCGTGACGCGGGCCGCCGGGGCGATCGTCTTCGAGGTGCGCCGCCAGTTCCGCGAGCACCCCGGGATCATGACGTTCCAGGAGCGCCCGGAGTACGGCAAGGTCGTGGACATCTGCACGCGCGACTCGCTGCGCGAGCTCGCGACGCCGGGCCTCCTCGCCGCGTTCGCGCCCATCGCGGTCGGGTTCGGCCTGGGCGTCGGCCCGCTCGCCGGCTTCCTCGCCGGGGCGATCGGCGCGGGCGTCCTCATGGCGGTGTTCCTCGCCAACTCGGGCGGGGCGTGGGACAACGCGAAGAAGATCGTCGAGGACGGCGCCTACGGGGGCAAGGGCTCCGAGGCGCACGCCGCGACCGTCATCGGCGACACCGTCGGCGACCCGTTCAAGGACACGGCCGGCCCGGCGATCAACCCGCTCATCAAGGTCATGAACCTCGTGTCGGTGCTCATCGCCCCCGCGGTGGTGCTCATGAGCGTGCCCGCGGACGCGAACCACGCGCTGCGCATCGGCATCGCCGTGGTCGCGGCGGCGATCGCCTTCGGCGCGGTGATCATGTCCCGCCTGCGCGCGGCGCGGGTCGACCGCGAGGACTCGTCGGTCGAGCCGGAGCGGGTCGCGACCGGCGCCTGACCGGTCGCGGACCAGCGCACGAGGACGCCCGGGCCCGCGCGGCCCGGGCGTCCTGCCGCGCGGAGCCTCTCGCGTGCCCTCGGCCTACGGCCAGGCCTCCCGCCAGGCGTCGTAGAACACGTCGTCGTCGATCCGGGTCGGGTACGTGATCTCCCCGGGCACCGGGTCGGGCCCGGCGGTGAGCTCGACCGCGAAGTCGCCCCCCGCCGTGACCTGGACGGGCGTCCCCGCGGGAACCCGCACGGCGAGCTCGCGCGCGAGCGCCGCCACGTCCTCCTCGGTGAGCGGGGCGTGCTCGCCGAACTCGGCGCTCACCCGGTCGATCGCGGCGAGGCGAGCCAGCGCCGGGACCGCGGCGCCGACGTCCCGCACGTCGGCTGCGGTGAGCGGACCCGGCGTACGACCGGCCACGACGGTGCGGAAGACCCACGGGCCCGGTTCGCCCGGGCCGGGGACGTCGTCGTTGGCGGCGAGCACCGACCCCAGGACCGCCGCGTCGGGGTCGTCGGCGAGCTCGTCGGCGAGCGCGACGGCAACCTCGACATGGTCCACGCGGACCTCGAGCCCGTCCTGCGTGACCGTGACCGCGGTGACGTCGGGGCGTGCACCGAGCCGGACCGCGAGGTCGAGCGCCTCCGGCGAGGCGTCGGCGTCGGTCCCCTCGAAGGTCACGTCGCCACCCTGGACGACGAGCGCGCCGGCGATCTCGGGGGCGGTGGACCGGGCGAGGGCCTGCGCGTCGGCGACGCGGGCCGGGTCGACCACGCGCAGCTCGAGGCACGGGTCCGGGGAGGTCACGAGCCGAGCCTCGGTGACGCCGTACTCGTCGTCGACGGCGCGGAGCGCGTCCAGCGCCGCGCTCGGGTCGTCCCCCGAGGCGACCTCGGCGACGAACGGTCCGGCGGTGACCACGACGTCGGTGCCCTCGAGCGGCTGCAGCTCGTCCCCGGGGAGGGCGAGGTCCGCGACGAGACGGGCGAACCGCTCGGGGTCGTCCAGGTCGACGCTCACCTCGCTCGTGCCGAGCTCGCCGCCGACGACGGCCGGGTCGTCACGGAGCGCGTTCCACGTGTCGAGGACGGCGTCGTTGCGCTCGCGGTCGGGACGGGCGCCGAGCGTCAGGTGCTCGACCTCGAGCGACCCGTCGACGCCGTCGTGCGCGTCGACGTACGCACCGAGCTCGTGGAACAGCTCGGCCACGCGCTCCGCGGACGTGCCGGGCTCGACGACGAGGGTCCCGTGCGCGGAGCCCGCGAAGGGCAGGTCGTTCGACGCGTCGGTCTCGACCTCGGCCACGTCGGGCGTGCCGCGCCAGTCGTCCTCGAAGCGCTGGGCCTTCGCCGACCCCGCGTTCAGCGCGCACGCCGAGGTGAGGCCGACGACGAGGACGGCGGCGCACGACGTGGCGAGGGTGCGCGGGGCGACGGTCACGGTCGCCGATCGTAGCGGGGGCAGGGCCGGGGCCCAGGCGCCCCGGACGCGGCCTGCCCTCAGCCCTTGACGGTGAACGGCGCGCGCAGCAGCGCGTCGTCGCGGGACGACGGGCCGACGCGGAGCTCGAACTCGCCCGGCTCGACGACCCGGCGGCCCTGGGCGTCGACGAGCGTGCAGTCCGCGACGGGCACCTCGAGGTCGACCGTCACCTGCTCGCCGGGCGCGAGCGCGACCTTGCGGTACGCCTTGAGCTCCTTCTCGGCCCACGTCACCGACGTGACCGTGTCGCTCACGTAGACCTGCACGGTCTCGCGGACGGGCCGTGCGCCGGTGTTGGTCAGCGTGACCTGGGCGCGGACGACGTCGTCGGGGCCGTGCACGGAGCCCAGGACGCGCAGGTCCGCGTAGTCGACCGTCGTGTAGCTCAGGCCCTCCCCGAAGGCGAACGCGGGGCGCTGCGTGAGGTCGGCGTACCGGTCGCCGTGCTGGCCGCGCACCACGTTGTAGTAGGTGGGCTGCTGGCCGGCGTGGCGCGCGAAGGAGATCGGGAGCCGCCCCTCGGGCTCGATCTGCCCGAGCACGAGCTCGGCCACCGCCTGCCCGCCGCGCATGCCGGGGTTCGCGGCCCAGACGATCGCGGCGGCGGCGTGGGCGGACGGCGGGAGGACGAGCGGCTTGGACGCGACGACGACGACCACGACGGGTGTGCCCGTCTCGACGAGCGCGTCGAGCAGCGCGACCTGGCCGCCGACGAGCTCGAGCGTCGCGGTCGACTTGCCCTCGCCGACGAGCTCGATCCGGTCGCCGACGACGGCGACGACGAGGTCCGCGTCGCGCGCCACGGCCACGGCCTCGGCGATCAGCGCGTCGTCGGGCTCGGCCGGCACGACGACCTGCGGGCGCGGCTGCCCGTCGGGGAACAGCTCGCCCTCCGGGTCGGGCTCGAGCGTGAGGATGTCGGCACCGCGCGCGTGCGTGACCGTCCATCCCTCGGGGACGTGCGCGCGGAAGCCGTCGAGGACGGTCGTCGTCATCTCGCGCGGATGCCCGTCGGGCAGCCAGTCGGCCTGCCCCGACGCTCCGGCCCAGTCCCCGAGCTGCGTGTGGTCGTCGTCCGCGTTCGGCCCGACGACGGCGACCGTGCGCCCGCCCGTGAAGGGGAGCGTGCCGTCGTTCGTCAGCAGGACGAGGGAGCGGCGCGCGACCTCGAGGTTGACGGCCGTGTGCTCCGCCGAGGCGATGACGGCCTCCTGGCGCGCGACGTCGGGGCGTCGCGGGTCCTCGAACAGGCCGAGCCGGAACTTCAGCGTGAGGATGCGGCGGACCGCCGCGTCGATCGCCGACTCCTCGACGAGCCCGCGCGCGACCGCCTCCAGCGCGCCCTCGAAGAACTTCGGCGTCGTCATGACCATGTCGTTGCCCGCGCGGACGGCGGCGGCGGAGGCGTGCACGTAGTCGGGCTGGATGTGCTGCTCCCAGACCATGCGGCCGACGTTGTCCCAGTCGGTGACGAGCGTCCCGGTGTAGCCCCACTCGCCGCGCAGGACGTCGTCGAGCAGCCAGCCGTTGACGGTGACCGGCACGCCGTCCATGGACTGGTAGCCGAGCATGAAGGTCGCGCAGCCCTCGCGGGCGACGCGCTCGAACGGGGGCAGGAACCAGGACCGGAGCTTGCGCGGCGAGATGTCGGCCTCGCTCGCGTCGCGGCCGCCCTGCGTCTCGGAGTAGCCGGCGAAGTGCTTGGCGGTCGCGAGGACCCCGGTCGGGTCCGCGAGACCCTCGCCCTGGTACCCGCGCACCATCGCCGACGCGAGCTCGCCGATGAGGTACGGGTCCTCGCCGAAGGTCTCGTCGACGCGGCCCCAGCGCAGGTCGCGCGCGATGCACAGCACCGGCGAGAACGTCCAGTGGATGCCGGTCGCGGCGACCTCGACGGCCGTGGCGCGGGCGACCTGCTCGACGAGGTCGGGGTCCCACGTGGCCGCCATGCCGAGCTGCGTGGGGAAGATCGTCGCGCCGACCCAGAAGGAGTGGCCGTGGATGCAGTCCTCGGCGACGAGCAGGGGGATGCCGAGCCGGGTCTGCCCGGTGAGCGCGTGGGCCTCGAGCACGTTCTGCGGGGACGTGTGCAGCAGCGACCCCGCGTGCTTGTCCAGGACCGCCGGGCCGACGCCGTCGCGCGCGTCGAGCTGCAGCATCTGCCCGACCTTCTCGGGGAGCGTCATCCGCGCCAGGAGGTCCTCGACGCGGTCGGCCACGGGCAGCGCAGGATCGAGGTAGGGGAGGGTGCTCACGGACGGTCCTTCCACGGCGACGGCGACGGTTCCCGGGTGCGCGTCGAGCGGTCACCGCTCACGCTCGGGAGCCCGGGCGCGGCCACTCTACCGGTAAAACTGAATAACCGGTAAGTAAGTTTGGGTGCTCAGTGCCAGTGGTCCAGGAAGCGCGCGACCGTCTCCGTCGCGTGGTCCAGCACGCGCCCGTCCTCCGCCGCCGCCGCGGACAGCAGCGCCGCGTCGACGACGTGCGCCACCAGGTCGACGTCCGACACGTGCGCGTGCCCCGACGCGTCCAGCACGGTCTGCGCCGCGGCGAGCAGGCGCGGCCGCGACGCGCGCATGATCGGCCGGAGCGCCGGGTCGCGCATCGCCGTCAGCATCGGGTCCAGCCGCACGTCGACCACCGTGTCGTCCACGTGCGGGGCGTACAGCGTCTCGATCAGCTCGCGCGCGGTCGCCGCGCTCGAACGACGTTCCCGCGACAGCGTGTCCGCCCGGTCCTGCGCCGCCGTGGCGCGCACGTCCTCCGCGGCCTCGACCGCCGTCGAGACCAGCGACGCGCTCGTCGGGAAGTAGTACGACGCCGAGCCCTGCGGCACGCCCGCCGCGCGCGCCACCCGGCGGTGGGTCACGGCGCCGAAGCCCTCCTCGATGAGCAGGTGCGCCGCCGCCTCCACCATCGCGCGCTGTCGTTGCGCGCTGCGCCCCTGCACCGTGGCGCGCGCCCCGTGCGCCGGGTCGTGGACCGTCCCGGTCCCCGCGTTCCCCCCGTCGTGCCGCGCCGCCCGGTCGATGGTGCCCGCTCCGTCGTCCACGCTGCCATCGTAGTGAGGCCGACACCGCGCGCCCGGAGACCCGGTACGCCGAGGTAGAGCCCTGGTTGGCCGAGGTAGAGCCGTGGTTTCTGTGTTCGACGGCGTGGGGTTGCCCTGGGTGGGCGGGGTGGGTGGTGGTGCCGC